>JAFLJX010000260.1 GCA_022712785.1 Mycoplasmatota bacterium
CACAATCTCATTATGTTTGAAGTAGGAGCATTCTTGAACAATGTGGTAAAAAAATGAAATTATTAAAAACACCAAAATTTGGTGTTTTTAATTTACAAAATATTTTCTGGTATATTTTTTATTTTACTCAATGTGATGAAATAGCTAATTGAACCTCCAACAAATGCTGCTATACCACCTATATATAATAAGACTCTAAGAACATTAGGGATTGCAGTTAAGTTATTTTCCATAATTATTGAGTTTGTAATTATAACATCAGAAGCTAATATAATTAATAATATTCCAAAAAATATTGTTTGAATGTAATTCAATGTTATTGTGAGTATTGATTTTGAACGTCTAGATAACTGAACAATTGATACAGATAAAGTAAGGAAGAGACTTATGTTCAATAGTGGTAGTAATCTAGTGAAATTCTCATTTAGTAATTGAACACTTACATCATTAACTTCAAAAGAAATAAGTCCCTCTTTGTAATTAAGTAGGTATAAGAATAAAACTGTCACTAGTATTTCAAATATATGTTCAAAAATAGAAATCTTATAAACTTTTAATGGAATTTTAGGTAAGTTTTTAGGTTCGAAATCTGGGATTTCATTCTCGAATTCCTCCCTAGCATATCTATTTATTAAAATAAATATAATGAACATAACACCATATGCAAAAATAAGTGAGTTTATTATTGAAGGTATCGAGTATGCAATGTTTAAAAAGAAATCTATGAGATTAAAGGAATCAATCTCATTAACGAATCCTATTGTTCTTACTATTAGAATAACAGAAGGAGCTAATACTGATACTATTTTTATTCCCATATAAAAGTATGGTCTTACTACACTTGAAATTAAAGGTTCATTACTTCTATATCTCGCAGCTACTTCAATAGGATATCCATTACTCTTAATAATTTCATAAAGAATATCTTCGTTATTAGAACCATTAGATTTACTATCAAGTTCTTCTAATATTAAACTTCTCAATTCATTCAAAGTATCTTCTCTATCTTTTATAGGTAAATGTTTCTTGATCTGTCCTAGGTATCTTTCTAATAATTCCATGTTAGTCCTCCTTCAACATCTTAATTATGAGATTGTTGTTTTTAATAAAATCTATTGATAATTCTTTAAGTATTATCTTTCCATTTTCACTTAACTCATAATACTTTCTAGGTCTTGGCTCAGTAACTTCCCAAGTTGAAACTAATAATTCTTGGTTGTTTAGTCTTCTTAATAAAGGATAAAGAGTATTTTGATCTATGTCTAATCCTTTAGATTTTAATGTTTCAACAAGGCTATATCCATAGTGCTTATCCTTTAGTTGAGATAAAACAGCTAAGACTAGAGAACCTTTTCTAAGTTCAAGTCTTAGGTTTTTAAGTATTTCTTCTTTGTTAAACATTGATATCACCTCGTTTATATTATAGTGTATGCCACACACTATTGTCAATGTAAAAGTATACGTAACTTTAAATTTTAAAACCAATGTGTGATTTATCATATACGTTTCAGAAAACTCCCTCTTCAAGAATGTTGAGAACATTGTAAGTGGGGGAGTGTTCACTGTAGTCGAAGATACTAAAAAAAAACATAAAAAAAGGAAGACATTGTCTTCCTTAAATTGAATCGTTTATTAACTTTCTTCTATTTAGTCTAAGATTGCTTCCAAACCATTTACTTTACGGCTACCTTCGTAAGCTACGAATGTTGTAGGTGCGTAAGCAGAATGTGAATAGATATCAAAGATTGCTTCATTTGCAGGATCATTAATTAAATTCATGAATGCGATTTGTAATGCTTCAGCTAATTTAACATTAATGTGTCCACCAACTTGAATTCCATCATTTGCGATAGGTTCAGTTACTGCGATAACGTCAGTTAATTGGAAGATATCTCCATCAGAGAATGGATTATGCATACGAGCATCTCCATATAATGCAGCTATGTCACAAGTTTCAGCTTCTATTTGTGATACAGATCCACCATAACCACCAGCATCAACAGCATTAGACATATCTTCTATTGCATGTCCAAATTCTTCATCTAACCATAAGTTTGGATAAACATAAGAAGCACTTGATGTAGGTCCACCTGTACAGAATGCAGCATCTTCAATGTCAGCCCAAGTTAACTCTCCACCACCATTAATAATTGCAGCTAATTCTCTACCTTTTGCAGATTGTCCAGCTATAATGATTGAACGATAAGTAGTTGCATCTTTAGAACCAGTAATGTTCAACGTAGGTTGTCCATCATTCCATTGTGATGCAACAGTAAAGTCTTTATTTAGACTATCTCTTGCAGCAGCTAATATAGGAACTAAACCATCAGCATAAGTAACATAAGTTCCACCTGGTAAGAATACTACATCAGCAGTACCAGCTCTTGCAGCTTCAGCAGCAGCAGCGTAATCTGAACTTACAGTAACATTGATAGTATCAAAGTTATAACCTAAGTCATTTAATTCTGTTTTCAATAATTCCGCTAAAGGTTCAGTTGCATCTAAAATTTCAGCAGCATCTCTTGAAGGTACAAAAACAACGTTTAATTCAGTTAATTCATCGTCTCCACCACAAGCAGATAAAGCGAATATTGCTACGAATAATAAAGTTAAAGATAATAATTTTTTCATAATTCCTCCTTGAGCTATCTCTTCAGTACTAGGCGCTCAACCCCAATAGACTCATTTCTGAGTTTCGAACATTGTGTATACTTGATATTATACTTTATGCATACGATTTTTTCAATGAAAAATTTGTATATGTTTTTATTTTTTTATAGGCATAATTTTTCATATTTTCATATAAAAACTGCACCAATTCTCATTCACAGTATTGCTATGTCTAAGGTTATTAGTGCAGTTCATTAAACTACATTTCTGGTTAAGCTAATTTACCTCTAATATAGTTTGATGCTACTTCAACAACTAATACTGCAGCACCTAAACCAATAAGGTATGCACTTGCATCTCCTAAACGTCTAGTTGTTCCAAGAGCTGCTAATAATACTCCACCAATACCACCTGCACCAACTAGTCCTAGAATAGCGGCATTTTTAAGATTTATCTCAAAACGATAAATCGCAGTTGATAAGAATTGAGCGGTAAGTTGCGGAATAATACCAAATCTAATTTTTTCAAATGTTGAACACCCAGTTGCGTCAAGCGCATCTAAAACGTTCTTATTTATACCTTCTACAGCTTCTACGTATAATTTTGTCATCATTCCTAAGGAAGCAATAGCCATGGTGATTACCCCTGCAAATGGTCCAAATCCAGTAACTCTAGTTACTGCAACACCAATTACGAATACTGGGAATACACGTATTCCTGTTATACTACCTTGGAAAAATATAGTTATTGCCTTTGGCATAAGATTTCTAGCAGCCATAAATGCCATTGGAATAGCAATTATTGCACCAATGATTGTTCCTAAGAATGCTATCGCAATAGTTTCAAGCATTAATACTTGAACACTACTTGGAGAATCTCCAAATAATAATTTTTTATTAGGGTGCAAGAAACTTTTTAAAAGATTTTTTGCAACTTCAAAACCTTTAGCATTGAATCCTTTAAAGTCGAGACCAAGGACACTCCATAAAATCATTGCTGCTAAAACAATTAATACTATAACCATATTTTTAGATAGTTTAGGATAATTAGCATATGTTTCTTGAATTGCAGGACTCATAGTCTTTTCATTCATTAAGCCAACCTCCTTCTAATTGCTTTACTGACAACTTCGATTGTTAATACAGTGATAAATATTGCAAGTAAGATTAATCCAGCTTCTTCATATTGATCACCTTGAAGTTTTGCTTTTAAGATAACACCAATACCACCGGCACCAACATATCCTAAGACTGTAGAATGTCGAACATTAATATCAAAAGAATATAAAGAGTATGAATAGTAAACTGATAGTATGTCTGGCATAATTGCTGTTGTAAATGCTTTAGCTTTTGATACCCCAGTACTTTCAATTGCTTCAAATGCACCTAAATCAATAGTTTCTATATATTCATAAAGCATTTTTGTTAGGATACTAAATGTAAATATTGAAAGAGATATAGTTCCTACAATTGGACCACTTCCTGCAGCAAATAATAATAATATCATTTTTGCATATACTAATAATGGTAAAGTTCTTAGTAATGATAAATAAGCTTTTCCAATATTAATAAAAAATACTCCAAATCTTGAATTTTTATGTATGTTTGAACTTATAAAGTAAGCAGTCGGTAAAGATAAAACTGAACCTATAAATGTTCCTAGTATTGCCATTCTTAGTGTTTCAAGTATTTTTGGTAATACAATAGGATAATAACTCCACTCAGGATGAAGAATTCTAGAGATAAATGGCCAGAAATTGAAAAATTTTGTAAATAGTTGTTCTAAATCAAATTTAGTAACTTGTGTGAAATAATAAATTATAATTATTAAGATGATAGAAATATAAATACTTGCACTTCTAGGAGGCTGTACTTCAGTTCCGTTTCCGATGGATATCTTCTTTGGCTTAGGAATTATCCTATCGAAAAATGAGATTACAGTTTTGAATGCCTCCTTTACCTTTTGATAAAAGGTTTTCTTAGAGTCATCCATATTATTCACCTTTAAAATCTTTGTCTGTTAGTTGTCTTCCGTATACATGTGTTAGTATATCGTCATTTACATCTTTTACTGGACCATCAAATACGATTTCGCCTTCTCTAATACCTATTACTCTATGAGCGTATTGTAATGCTAAATCGACATGATGCATATTTGCGATAATTGTAATGTTTTCTGTTTCATTAATACG
>JAFLJX010000219.1 GCA_022712785.1 Mycoplasmatota bacterium
ACTATTGAAATCACAAAGAACGGTGCAAGTGTAACCATTGATGTAGATGTTTCATTTACTCGATAAGTTATAATATATATGAAACATAATTAAAACAACAAAGTTCTTTGGAAACTTTGTTGTTTTTTTTCATAAAAAAAAGGAAAAGATATCTCTTCCTAAATTTTCAATATTTGATTACCACAGTATTCACATTCAGTAGGAATCTTGTTTATAAAATTATTTGCATTACAAACAGGACACCTAACATTTATTTCTGTATCAAAGGAACTTGAATTTTTATTGTAATTTGATGAAACACTAGAGGTGTTATCATTATAATCATGATCATGCGAGAAATCTATATCATGAGGTTTTATTTCATTGAGTTGTGAATTGTCTTCTTCAAAGGGTGTATTTCTGTTTGATTTAGAATAATTCTTCAAACCTTTAATAATTTTGAAAAATATTTTAAGAAGGAGTAAGATACCTCCAATCTCTGGATATATGAAATAAAGTATTACAGGAAAAATCCAATTAGTTATTTCAGCACGCTGTCTATTCATTTGTCTACCTCCATTTTAATTCATCACTATATTATACATTAAATAATGCTTGATTAGTATAATTTTATCTTTTATAAACGAGATTAAATATATCTTTTATATGTTTTAAGACTTATCTAATTGACAAACAATCAAATACGAATTATAATGACCTTAATAAATCCTAAAGGAGTGAAACAATGATTTTTGATAAAGTAAAAGAGATAATTTGTGAAGAATTAGGAATAGAAGCAGATTTAGTTAAGATGGAAGCAAGCTTATCTGACGATTTAGGGGCAGATTCACTAGATGCTATTGAATTAATAATGGCTGTTGAAGAAAAATTTGACGTTGAAATTTCTGATAATGATGCAGCAAAAATTAAATTAGTTTCTGATATGGTTAATTTTTTAGAAGGAGCAGGAAAATAATACTCGAAAATAGAGTATTTTTTTTTATTCAAAGTGGATATGTGGTAAAATAAGAACTATGAACGAGGTGGAGCTATATGAAGAAACTAATCTTGATTGATGGATCAAACTTAATGTTTAGAGCTTATTACGGAACTGCATATTCTGGTAACTTAATGCAAAACTCTAAAGGGCAGTATACAAATGCAATTTTTGGATTTGTTAATATGATGAATTCTATTTTAAAAGAAGACTTTACTCATATATTAGTCGCTTTTGATAAAGGTAAAAAAACTTTTAGACATGATAAATTAGAAACTTACAAAGCAGGACGAGCAAAGATGCCTGATGAGTTTAGATCGCAAATAGATTTAATTAAGAAAAGTTTAGATGTTCTTGGTGTTAAACAGCGTGAAATTGCACTTATTGAAGCCGACGACATTATTGGTACGTATGCTAAAGTATACTATGATCAATTTGATGAAATAGAAGTTTTATCAAATGATAAAGATATGCTTCAGTTAATTAATGATAAAGTAACTGTAAGAGCTGCAAAAAAAGGTAAAAATGTAATTTATGACACCCCATATTTAAATGAAACTCTTGGGTTAGCACCCAATCAGATAATTGATTTGAAAGGGTTAATGGGAGATGCTAGTGATAACTTACCGGGAATTCCTGGAGTTGGTGAAAAGACTGCAGTAAAATTACTAAAACAGTATGAAACATTAGAAGGTGTACTCGAACATAAAAGTGAAATTAAAGGTAAACTTGGTGAGAGAATTAATGAGTTTTATAAAGACGCTATACTTTGTAAAGAAATTGCTACAATTAAAGTAGATGTGCCTATTGAATATAAATTAGATGAAGTAAAATATAATGGTGTAGTCGAAGAAGAAATGCTTGAATTTTTCAAGGAGTTAGAACTACACTCTTTAATCAAAAAATTTAATAAGAAAACAAATGTAATTTTAAAACAACTTGAATATGAGATTATTGACGATGTGTATAAATTAGATAAAATATTGATTAATGATTCATTTTTAGTATTAGAAACATTTAATCCTTACTATCATGAAGCAACAACGTTAGGATTTGGGTTAGTTAATAAACATGGTAACTTCTTTATACCATATGACATTGTTCATCAATCACTTTCAATGCAGATGTATTTAAGTGACGAATCAATTAAGAAAAATGTTTTTAATGCTAAATTAATGGAAGTAGTATTAAAAAGAGACGGGTATGAACTAAAAGGTGTTGATTTTGATTTATTACTCGCAGCTTATATTTTAAATCCTAATAACACTAAAGAGGACTTTAGAGTTATTGTTTCTAAATTTGAGTATGATGACGTTTCGTACCTAGAAGAAGTATATCAAAAGGGAGCTAAGTATAGTATCCCTAGCATTGATAAATACAGCTTATATGCAGTTAAAAAAGCGAAAGCTATAAAAGAACTAAAAAAAGGATTAATAAAAGAATTAAAAGAAAATGATCAATACGACTTATTCTATGATATTGAATTACCATTAACTAGTGTTCTAGCTAGTATGGAGAGTGACGGAATTAATGTTGATATGGATTTACTTCATAAACTAAATTATGAAAATAAAGAAAAAATTGATAAATTAATTTTGGAAATTCATGAACTAGCAGGTCTTGAATTTAATGTAAGTAGCCCCAAACAACTTGGTGAAGTGTTATTTGATAAATTACAATTACCATATGCTAAAAAAACAAAAACTGGATATTCTACAAATGTTGATATATTAAATAAGTTAAGACATCATCACCCAATAATTGAAAAAATTATGAGTTTTAGAACTTTATCAAAGTTGTATAGCACATATATTGTTGGACTTGAGAATAGTGTTTTATCTGATGGTAAAATACATACTATTTATCGACAAGCTTTTACTAGTACAGGTAGACTTAGTAGCGTTGAACCTAATCTTCAAAATATCCCAATAAGATATCCCGAAGGTAAAGAAATTAGAAAAGTGTTTATTCCTAAAAAAGGTAATCTATTACTGGCTAGTGATTATAGTCAAATAGAATTAAGAGTACTCGCAGATATGGCAAATGAAGAAACACTAATAAAAGCATTTAAAAACAATGAAGATATACATACAATGACTGCGAAACTAATCTTTGACAAAGATGAAATTACTTCTTTAGAAAGAAGACAAGCAAAAGCAGTTAACTTTGGTATTATATATGGACAAAGTGCTTGGGGATTAAGTGAAGAGATAAACATAAATCCTAAAGACGCTGAAAGATTTATTAAAAAGTATTATGAAAAATTTGATGGAATTAAAAAGTTTATGGATAAAGTAGTGAGTGACACTAAGAGACTTGGATATGCCGAGACTATTTATAAACGTAGAAGATATATTCCTGAACTTAATAGTAGTGTTTATATGCAACGAGAGTCAGGTAAAAGAAATGCGATGAACGCTCCTATCCAAGGAAGCGCAGCTGATATTATTAAAATCGCAATGATAAAGGTTTATGAAGAAATGAATAAACTAAAAGTAAAATCAAGAATGTTACTTCAAATACATGATGAACTTGTATTTGAAGTTGATAAAGATGAAGTTGACTTAATGGAAAAATTAGTTGTTGAAGTTATGGAAAATTGTGTACAACTAAAAGTTCCATTAAAGGTAGATGAGTCTATGGGGAGAAATTTACTAGAAACAAAATAGGGGTGATGTATTTTGAAATTAGAATCAATAATGAAAAAAAGTTTTGTTGTAAACATATTTTTAGTTATTGTTAAAATCCTAACTGGACTGTTTTTCAATAGTGTTGCATTGATTGCTGATGGGATACATAGTATTAGTGATTTATTAAGTGATGTTTTTGTAATTCTAGGTATAAGACACTCATTAAAACCAGCCGATGATGAACATCCTTTTGGGCATGGTAAATTTGAATATGTACTTAGTTTAATGTTAGGAGTGTTCATTTTAATAATTGCTTACGGTCTTGGTAAAGAGGTTTTAAACAACTATAATGAACCAGTAGTTATACCGGGAATTGTATCTTTAATAGTAGTTATATTTGTGATGGTTATTAAACTATTTCTAGCTAGATACTTAATTAAAAAAGGTAAAGAAGAAGATAGTCAAATTATTAAAGCATCAGGTAGAGAGTCTTTAACTGATGTATTTAGTAGTATTGTAGTTTTCGTTGGTATTTTAGCTGTCTTAATTGGTGAAAAGTTTGGTATAGCAATATTACTTAAAGGTGATAAAATAGCTTCGGTGATTATAGCACTATTTATTATTAATATTGGGATTAGAATTATATATGAAGCAATAACTGCATTACAAGGTAAAGCAGTTAATCCAAAGATATGTCAAAAATACAAAGAAATAATTAATAATGTTGAAGGTGTAATTGATGTTGACAATATTGATATGATTACTTATGGACCATATTATCAAACATTAGTAGAAATTCAAGTTGATGGAAATATCAGTGTTAAGGAAGGTCATGATATAGCTGATAAAGTTTCTGAGATTTTAAATAATGATGAAAAAATATGTCACATAGTAGTACATGTTAATCCAGGAGAATAATTAAGAGTTTAATTATGGAAACAGGAGGCAATAATATGCCAGAACTACCAGAGGTCGAAACGGTAAGAAGAACATTAAATAATTTAATTTTAGGAAGAACTATTGAATCAATTGATATTCATTACTCTAAAATCATTAAAGATGTTTCAGTTACTGAGTTTAGAAAAAGATTAGTTGGACAAACATTAAAAGATATAGACAGATATGGTAAATATCTGATTTTTATCTTTGAAGATATTTCTCTAATCTCTCATTTGAGAATGGAAGGAAAATATTTTATAAAAGATAAATTTGATCCACTTGAGAAACACGAACACATAGTATTTAATTTCACAGATGGATCAACTCTTAGATATCATGATGTTAGAAAATTCGGGACAATGGATTTACGATTATTAGATAAAGTGTATACAACTCATCCAATTAGTAAACTTGGGTATGAACCATATGATAAATTAATGACAGTTAAACATTTAAAAGGAAAACTTAAAAATAAAAATAGAGCAATCAAAACTTGTTTGTTGGATCAAACAATCATAACTGGTCTAGGAAATATATACGTTGATGAAGTTCTGTTTTTATCGAATCTTCATCCTGAGACATTAGCTAGTACACTAAAAAATAATGATTGCAAAAACATTATTGAAAGTGCAACAAGTGTCTTATATAAAGCCATAGAACTTGGTGGAACGACAATTAGAAGCTACACATCTAGTTTAGGTGTAACAGGAAGATTTCAAAATGAACTCAATGTTCACATGAAAAAAGGCGAGCCTTGTCCAAAGTGCTCTACTGTAATTGAAAAGAAAAAGGTCAATGGAAGAGGAAGTTATTATTGCCCAAAATGTCAAACAATTAATGAAGAAATTAACTAAAGATATCTTTTTACTTTGATATTCTTATGTTATAATCTTTCAATAGGTATAACACCTTTAAGGAGTGGGAAATATGGCACTAGTTATTGGATTAACTGGATGAATAGCTACTGGTAAATCAACTGTTTCT
>JAFLJX010000033.1 GCA_022712785.1 Mycoplasmatota bacterium
AATTTATGTTTTTGATTTTAGTGCCTTCATGTTTATTCTTGGAGGAATATTATTGCTTTTAGTAAAAGGTAGAATTCAAAAAGGCAATGGAGGACAAAAAATATAATTTAAATTGTTATATATAGCCATTTATGATATAATTTTTATTGAGGTGATTTCATGAATCTACCAAATAAAATTAGCATGATTAGGATATTGATAATTCCAATTATAGTAGTAGTATATTATATAGTTCCAGATACAATTCCCATTGGATATAACTATAACCTATGGTGGGTTTTAATACCTGGATTGTTTGTCTTGGCTTCAATCACTGATTTCTTAGACGGTTATATTGCTAGAAAATATAAGTTAGTAACTACATTTGGAAAATTTATAGATCCACTTGCTGATAAATTATTAGTTATGACTGCTTTATTATTGTTAACTGTAGATGGGATTATTCCTGTTTGGATAGTTATAACAATTTTATCAAGAGAATTTATAGTAACTGGAATTAGATTAGTAGCTGCATCTGTAGGTAAAGTTATTGCTGCGGGTAAACTAGGAAAATACAAAACTGCAACTACAATGATTGCACTAGTATTATTGCTAATGTATAGGTTTGATAAAATATTTGAAACATCTGGAATGATTTTACTATATATTGGATTAGCTTTAACTGTTATTTCAGGAATTGAATATTTTTATAAAAATAGACATATAATCGCAGAATCAATTTAATTGAGTAAAAAGAAATATAAATGAGTATTATATCTTTAGTTAAATAAGGAGGAAATATTATGGCAACTGATAATAGACAAAAAGCATTAGATACTGCAATTAAAGAAATAGAGAAACAATATGGTAAAGGATCAGTAATGATTCTTGGTGATGAAAGTTTCAACATGAAATTAGAATCAATCCCAAGTGGATCTATAAAATTAGATAAAGCTATGGGAATTGGTGGTTATCCAAAAGGAAGAATAGTTGAAGTTTACGGACCTGAATCTTCAGGAAAAACTACTCTAGCACTTCATGCTATAGCTGAAGCACAAAAGTTAAATGGATTTGCTGCATTTATTGATGCAGAACATGCACTTGACCCACAATATGCAAAAGCACTTGGTGTTGATATTGATAATCTAATTCTTTCTCAACCAGATACCGGTGAACAAGCATTAGAAATTACTGAAGCTCTAATAAGAAGTGGTGCAATTGACATTATTGTAATTGACAGTGTAGCCGCACTTGTACCTGAAGCTGAAATTAGAGGAGATATGGGAGCGAGTCATGTTGGATTACAAGCTAGACTTATGTCTCAAGCAATGAGAAAACTAAGTGGTGTTATTAGCAAATCTAATACGATTGTTATTTTTATCAACCAAATTAGAGAAAAAGTAGGAGTTATGTTTGGTAGTCCTGAAACTACTCCAGGAGGTAGAGCCCTAAAGTTCTATGCATCCATTAGATTAGAGATTAGAAGAAGTGAAGCTATTAAGCATGGAACTGATATCGTAGGTAATGTTGTTAAGGTAAAAGTTGTTAAAAACAAAGTTGCTCCACCATTCAAAGTAATACTTGTAGATTTAATGTATGGAAAAGGATTTTCAAAATTAGGAGAAATAATTGATATAGCAGTAGAAGAAGAAATAATTAATAAAAGTGGCTCATGGTTTAGCTACAAAAGTGAAAAAATTGGCCAAGGTAGAGAAAATGTTAAAAAATATATAACAGATAAGCCAGAACTTTTAAAAGAACTTGAATCTTTAGTAAGAGAAAAATTAGGCGTTTAATATAAACGCCTTTTTTATTTATTAGGAAATTCTAACTTGTCAAGTTATTATGTTAACCTAGGTTCAATCTTTAAAAATGTCTCATATCTTTTTATTTGCTTTACTAAACCATAATAATGGTATAATTAAGTATGGAATAGGAGGTGAAACAATATGGGATACAAATCAATAAAAACAAGATTATATTTAAACAAAAACGAAAATGATTTTCTGAGATATTTAATGCATGCATCTAAAAACTTATATAACGAAGCACTGTATAATGTACGACAACATTTTTTTAATACTAAAGAATATTTATCTTACACAGAAAATTATCATTTATTAAAAGTCTCTAGTGAAAATTATAGAATATTAAATACAACACAAGGACAAGCAGTCATTAAAAAAGTAGATGAAGCAATGAAGTCGTTCTTCGGGTCACTTAAAGCAAAATCGAATCAAAAGGTAAGATTACCTAGATATCTTAAAAAAGAAGGATATTATTCGTTAATAGATCGAATGGTATATAAACCGAATAATCACTATTATGTATTACCAAGAGGAAACTTTATAAAAAGAGTATCAAAATTCTTTAAAACAACTAAGAAACAAGAACTTTATATAGAAAACTTTGATGAAAGTTTTCTACTAAATATTAGAATTAACACACCAAAATGTATCATAAACAAACAAATAAAAGAAATTACCATCAAATCACAATTTGATGGCCAATACATTGAAGTGATTCACACATATTTAGATGATGAAGATATCATTGATAACATAAACACCAAAACAGAAACAATGGCAATTGATTTAGGGTTTAACAATTTAGCTTATTGCGCGTTAACAAATTCTAATCATTTACTAGTTGATGGGTTAAAACTAAAAAGTATGAACCAGTGGTACCATAAACAAATGAGTACCTTATCAAGTAAACGACCTAATCAAAATGTACTAACAAAACAAATGACAAAACTCATTATAAAAAGAAACAATCAAATGACATACGCTATAAACAAAGCATCTAAACTAATAGTTAGTCATGCGATCAACAATAATGTAGGTATCATTATCATTGGATATAACAAGGGATTTAAAGACATAAACCTAAGTAAACAATATAATCAAATGGCTAGATCAATACCGTTAGCTAAACTAAGAGACAGAATATCTTACTTAGCAAATTATTTAGAAATAAAAGTAGAGATTATTAGTGAAGAATATACATCAAAAGCTAGTTACATTGATAATGATGTACTACCAGAGCTTGATTACAAAAAACATAAGTTTAGTGGTAAAAGAGTAAACCGAGGTTTATATAAAAGTAAAGAAGGATATAAAATTAACGCTGACTTAAACGGTGCGTTAAATATATTAAGAAAAGGTAACCCCGATGCCGAAAGGATAGGGATTAGAGGTTGGAACACACCAAAACGAACTTATCTGTTTGGATAAGTGACGTTTGAAGGGTTGATTTATCAACTTTTGTTCTTTATAATTTGGGTTATATATATTGACTTATAGCTTTAGAACCTATATAATTAAATAGTTAAAAAAATTGTTTCTACTCATAATATAAGTATTATGTTAATAAAATAAAAAGAATTAGTATATTTAAGAACGGAGGAAAATAATGGATACATTATTACTCATTTTCTCTGGTCTGGCATTTATAACGATCGGTACTGTATCAGGGTTTTTCTTACATGCCGTAGTTGTTGAAAAAGGCTTTAATAAAGCAAGAATTAAAGCAAATTTATTGATTGAAGACGCCCAAAAACAAGCAAATAAAAATAAAAAACAAACACTTCTTGAAACAAGACAAGAGATACATAATTTAAAACTTGAGGTTGATAAACAGCTAAAAGAACGTAAAGGTGAAGTAGCTGCTTTAGAAAATAAAATACTCCAACGTGAGCAAAGTCTAGATAACCGTAGTTCTAATCTTGATAAACGTGAGAGCAATCTTGATAACAAAGAAGAGTTAATTGAGCGCAAAAAACAATCATTAGAAGACAAAAATAACAGACTAGATACTATGATTGAAGAACAAAACACAAAGTTATTAGAAATAGCAAGATTCACTGTTGAGCAAGCGAGAGATTTGATATTTAAACGAGTAGAAGACGAAATGGCAAATGAAATCGCGGCTTATATTAAAGAAGAAGAAGAAAAAGCTAAATTAAACGTAGACAGAAACGCAAAGCATTTATTATCAGGAGCAATCCAAAAATACGCACAAGATGTTACAAGTGAAAGAACTGTAAGTGTTGTGGCACTTCCAAACGATGAGATGAAAGGTCGTATTATTGGTCGTGAAGGTAGAAACATTAGAACAATTGAAGCATTAACTGGAGTAGATTTAATTATTGATGACACACCAGAAGCAGTAGTTCTAAGTGGATTTGATCCAATAAGAAGAGAAATCGCAAAAAGAACTATTGAATCACTTGTAGCTGATGGAAGAATCCATCCAGGTAGAATTGAAGAAATAGTGGAAAAAACTAGAGATGAAGTTGACAGATTTATTCGTGATAAAGGTGAAGAAGCAGTATTCGAAGTCGGAATCGGTAGAATCCATCCAGACCTAGTAAAATTACTAGGAAGATTACACTTTAGAACTAGCTACGGACAAAATGTTTTAAGACACTCAATTGAATGTGCATTCTTAGCAGGTAAATTAGCTGCTGAACTTGGTGAAGATGAAGTTTTAGCTAAACGTGCAGGATTACTACATGATATTGGTAAAGCAGTCGATCATGAAACTGAAGGATCACATGTTGAAATTGGTGTAAACTTGGCAAATAGATATAAAGAACCACTTGCCGTAGTTGATGCTATTCAATCTCACCATGGTGAAAAAGAAGCAGTAACAATTATCGCTGTATTAGTAGCAGCGGCAGACGCATTAAGTGCTGCAAGACCTGGTGCAAGAAGCGAATCATTAGATAGATATGTTAAACGTTTAGAACAACTTGAAACTATTGCCAAAGGAATTACTGGAGTAGAACAAGCTTACGCTATTCAAGCTGGACGTGAAGTTAGAGTTATTGTTGAACCTTCAAAAGTTGACGATACAATGGCATATAAAATCGCAAGAGATATTAAAGAACAGATTGAGGAACAATTATCTTATCCAGGAACTATAAAAGTAACTGTTATAAGAGAAACAAGAGCACAAGATATCGCTAAATAAAAGCCTTCCATCGGAAGGCTTCTTTTTTTTGTCAATTTTAAGTTAATATAATTCGCATACATATTTATAAAAATTGTCATTAAGTACAACGGTTTAACAGCGCCCTTTGGCCATTATTTAATATTAATCATTGTTTTTATTCTAAATTATTGTATAATATACATAGATATATAAAAAAGAAAGGTTGATTTTATGGGAAATTATTATATTAAAAGACTTATTTCAGTGTTTTTTACAATTATTTTAATAGCTACCATAACATTCTTCTTAATGCGTGCAATACCAGGTGGTCCTTTCACAAGAGAAAGACCTGTGAGTCCTGCAATTTTGGAGAATTTAGAAAAAAAGTATAATTTGGATGATCCTTTAATTATTCAGTATCTAAATTATATGAAAGGTCTAGCTACGTTTGATTTAGGACCTTCATTTAAAATTTTAGGTACTACTGTTAATGAATTAATAGTAGAAGGATTTCCAACAAGTGCAAAAATCGGAGGATTGGCAGCAATCTTGATTGTTTCAGTGGGGGTTCCGATAGGAATTATCTCTGCCCTCAAACAAAACTCAATTATTGATTATATTGTAATGTTTGGAGCTACACTCGGAGTCACTCTACCGAGTTTTGTTCTAGCGACAGGTATTATATATATATTCGCAGTAAAATATGAGTTAATACCACCTACAGGATTAGGCTCGTGGAAAGGGTATATTGGTCCTGTAATTGCTTTAAGTGGATATTCACTTAGTTTTGTCGCTAGATTAACAAGATCTTCTATGCTTGAAGTATTGCGACAAGATTATGTAAGAACTGCAAGAGCAAATGGAATAAGTGAGTTTAAAGTAATTGCTAAGCATGCACTTAAAAACGCATTAATTCCAGTTATAACATACGTTGGACCAATGATTGCTGCAATATTAACTGGTTCATTTGTAATTGAAAAAGTATTTGATTTACCAGGCATGGGGACATATTTTGTTGATAGTGTATCTAATAGAGATTACACTGTAATTATTGGAATGACAGTATTTTATGCTGCATTCTATGTAGTTATGGTATTTTTAGTAGATGTCGCTTATTCATTGATTGATCCTAGAATAAAATTGGATAGTTAGGAGAGCTAATAATGAGTAAAAAAGATTTTAGGTTTGTTAAAAAAGAAAGCAATTTAGATTTAGAACAAGCTCGCGTTAGTTTAACTTACTGGCAAGATGTTTGGAGACGACTTAAGAAAAACAAAATGGCTATGTTTGGACTTTTAATTGTTGCTTCAATTGTATTGTTTGCTATATTTGGCCCACTTTTTACAGATTTTGATTATAAGGATCAAGAACTTTTACTTAGAAACTTACCTCCTAAATTAGAAGTGTACGAAGTTGAAGATAATGTATTTATACATAGAACAGAAGCATATAATTTAATTGAATTTAATGAAGAAGGTTACGTTGTTGATTTACTTGAACAAGTAACAATAGATGAAGCAAATAAAATCTATTACTATTCTTACATTAAAGAATTTGAATATTTACTTGTTGAAGGTGGAGCTTTTCCACTACCAGCGGGTGTGACATTAGATGCCGAAGCTTTTTATTCTGAAGTTTGGGGTATTGCGTTAATAAATGTATTAGCGGATGATGGAGATAATCAAGTTATCATTCACTATGTTCACCCAAATAGTCCGTTTTTATCAGGTAATCAAACTAATGGTACAGTTGCTGATACAATTGAAGGATTAGTTGTTGATCAATTTGTATTTACTGATGACATTAGTAATCCTGACCTTGCAGACAACTATACAATTAAAAGTGATAGAACTGCTTTGTTTATGATATTAGATATGGAAAAAACACTTCCACCTAATACAGAAGGTATAAGAGTATTAAAAGGGAAATTATCTCATATTAAAATTTTCTCTGAAGATATTTTAATTCTTGATTTCGGGTTAAGAGGATTAGATTCAAGTGAAAAACCAGAAGGTTATGAGGATGTAGAATACATCATAACTTATAAGGGTAAAGAAACTACAAAAATTACTGATACATTCAGTAATAAAACATATCCATGGGGAACTGACTTCTTAGGAAGAGATGTTTTAACTAGAGTTATGTATGGAGCAAGAATCAGTTTATTAGTAGCTTTGATAGCTACATTAGTAAACTTCCTAATAGGTATCACTTACGGAAGTATTTCAGGATTCTTTGGGGGAAGTGTTGATAATATAATGATGAGAATTGTTGATATTATTAATTCAATACCATTAGTCCTGTATGTAATTTTATTAATGGTTGTATTACGAGAGTTTGTCATTGATGTTGAAATATTCGGTAAAAACCGAGTTATATTTAATGGGGCAGACGGATTTACAACAATCATAATTGCCTTAGGTAGTGTTTACTGGACAGGTATGGCAAGATTAGTTCGTGGACAAGTGTTAAGTTTAAAAGAACAAGAATATGTACTTGCAGCTAGAACAATAGGTGTATCAAACAGAAAAATCATTTATAGACATTTAATTCCTAATGCTTTAGGTCCAATTATAGTATCTATGACAATGATGATTCCAAGTGCAGTGTTTACAGAGGCATTCTTGAGTTTCATTGGTATCGGTGTTTCTGCACCACAAGCTTCATGGGGAACATTAGCAAATGAAGCCCTTGGTGGAATTACAAGATATACATACCAATTAGTTTATCCTTCATTAGCTATAGCTATTACAATGTTAGGATTTAATTTCTTGGGTGATGGATTAAGAGATGCTTTAGATCCAAGGCTTAGAAAAGGTTAGGTGAGAGAAAATGAATAAAAAATTATTAGAAGTTAAAAATTTAAAAACTTCATTTTATACTCATTTAGGTGAAGTTCAAGCAGTACGTGGTATTAGCTTTGAGTTAGAAGAAGGCGGAGTACTTGGTATAGTTGGAGAATCAGGAAGTGGGAAAAGTGTTACTTCACTTAGTATCATGCGTCTTATTGACTCACCTGGTGTAATTAAAGAAGGAGAAATCATATTTGATGGTGTAGATTTAACAAAACTTAAAAAAAGTGAAATTGCAGATTACCGTGGTAATGAGATTTCAATGATTTTCCAGGATCCAATGACAAGTTTAAACCCTGTTTATAAAATTAAGAATCAAATGATAGAAGTTATAAAAAGACATACTGACATGACTACTGCAGAAGCTTTAGAAAGAGCTATAGACTTACTTAAACAAGTTGGTATCCCAGATCCAGTAGCACAAATAAATGATTATCCTCACCAGTTCTCTGGTGGGATGAGACAAAGAGCTTTAATTGCAACAGCAATATCATGTAATCCTAGATTACTTATTGCAGATGAGCCTACAACGGCACTTGATGTTACTATTCAGGCTCAAATATTAGAACTTTTAAAACAATTACAAAAAGATACAGGTATGTCAATCATCTTAATTACACATGATTTAGGTGTTATTGCTGAAGTAAGTACTAATGTAATAGTAATGTATGGTGGATTGATTATGGAAAAAGGTACTGTTCAAGATATCTTTTATAATCCACAACATCCATATACAAAAGGATTACATAAATCTATTCCTAAACCTCATGCTAAAAATGATGAAAGACTTATCCCTATAAAAGGGTCACCACCTGACTTAATGAATCCACCTAGTGGATGTCCATTTAGTTCAAGATGTGATTTCGCAATGGAAGTTTGTTTAACTGATGCAGCTCCAGGATATAAAATATCAGATTCACAGTCTTCAGCTTGTTGGTTGCATGATGCTGAGTCACCTGTGGTTGAAGGTTTTAAAAAATCAAAGGAGGTTTTATAAATGGATGACAATAGAGTCCCTTTGTTAGAAGTTATAAATTTGAAAAAACATTTTGATAAAAGCACAGGATTATTTTCTAAAAAGAAAAAAATACTTACTGCAGTAGACGGGATAAACTTTCATATCTATAAAGGGGAAACTTTCGGATTAGTTGGCGAAAGTGGTTGTGGTAAATCAACTACAGGTCGTACAATTGTTAAACTATATGAGCCAACTGATGGTCAAATATTATTTGATGGTGTAGATTTAGCTACAATTAGTGCGAAAAATATGTTCCCTTATAGAAGAAAAATTCAAATGATTTTCCAGGATCCTTATGCATCTCTTAACGGTAGAATGACTGTTACAGACATAATTGCTGAAGGAATTGATACTCATAATATCTTTGCTGGTCATGAAAATCCTAAGCAAGCAAAACAAGAAAAAATCTATGAGTTATTAGAATCAGTAGGATTAAAAAGAGAACATGCTTCCCGTTATCCTCATGAATTTAGTGGTGGTCAAAGACAAAGAATTGGAATAGCACGTGCATTAGCTGTTGATCCAGACTTAATTATTTGTGACGAACCTATAAGTGCTTTAGATGTTTCTATTCAAGCACAAGTAGTAAATATGTTACAGGATTTCCAAAAGGAAAAAGGGTTGACTTATTTATTCATCGCACATGATTTATCAATGGTAAAACATATTAGTGATAGAATTGGAGTTATGTATTTAGGGCACATGATGGAAGTTTCATCTAGTGATGATTTATATGCTACTCCATTACATCCATATACAAAAGCATTATTATCTAGTATTCCTGTTCCTGATCCTGATAGTGATATCAAAGGTTCTAGAATAGTATTACAAGGTGACGTTCGTTCTCCAATCAATCCAAAACCAGGATGTAGATTTGCATCAAGATGTAGATATGCATTTACAGAAGTAACATCTTCAGATGGTAGCTTTAATGATTCTTTAGTTGGTAAATTTGCATTTGAGAAAATTGTAGATCCAAACTCTGGAGATTTAATTATTCTCCAAGGTATCGAAATAACTGCCTTAGTTGCTGAAAAGCTTACTAATGCAAAATTTGAATCAGTTAAAATTACAAGAGAAAGATGTTTTAATGAAACTCCTGAACTAGTAGAAATTAAGGAAGAACATTATGCAGCATGTCACTTTATTAAAGAAATAAATAATTTAAAGTAATATTTAATTCAGTTACAAATATAGGCAAAAATCCATTTAAACTTGTAATAGAAAGTCAAAGATGGTAAAATGTTTATAATAAAATAGAAAGAAGGAGAGAAAAAAATGAAAAAAATATTTTTAGTATTATCGATTTTTGCAATTGGTTTAACATTAACTGCATGTAAAGATGACGATCCAGTAGATCCAACATGTACATCTAGCCAAGATTTGGTTGATGGTGTTTGTGTGGACAAAGTAGTTGTACCAACTTGTACTTCTGAACAAGAATTGGTTAACAACGTATGTGTTGACGTAGAACCAGAATGTGAAGCAACAATTTCTGTTGACGGATTATGGGCAAATGTAAAATTAAGAAACGCATTGTCATACTCAATTAACAGAGAAGAAATTACTGAAACTTTAGGTGCTGGACAAGTACCTGCTGGTGGAATGGTTCCTCCAGGATTCATGGACCATAACGGTTACGATTTCTTCTTAGTTGCAGGAAATTATGGACTTGAAACTGATGACACTAACTATGCTGAAGCTGTTGCATTATTTGCACAAGCAGCTGCAGAAATGGGATTAACTGTAGCTGAATTACAAGCTGCAATTGAACAAGAAGAATTATTATTTAATACTTCTGAAGGTCATCAATTAATCGCTCAAATGGTTCAACAAATGTGGGCAGATAACTTAGGATTTACAATTCCATTAGCAAATGAAGAATGGGCTGTATTCCAAGTAACTAGAAAAGAAGGAAACTTCTCTATCGCACGTGGTGGATGGCTAACTGACTTTATGGATCCTTCTGGATTATTAAGTATCTTTGCTAGTACTAATGCTTACAACGATCCAAATTACTACAATGACGCTTTTGATGATTTATTAGCTGCTGCTCAAGCAACTACAGAT
Source organism: Mycoplasmatota bacterium (assembly GCA_022712785.1). Taxonomy (GTDB): domain Bacteria; phylum Bacillota_I; class Bacilli_A; order Izemoplasmatales; family Izemoplasmataceae; genus JAFGXW01. Next base: position 10,858 of record JAFLJX010000033.1, read on the forward strand.
CCTCAAGTACATTTCGAAAATTTATATGCAGCACAAGAAATGTTCATGTTAGATATGCCAATGATTCCTGTATATCACTATACAGATACTATGTTAGCTTCAGATAATTTAGCTGGCTGGGGACGTTCTGTTCTTGGTACTATAGATTTCTCTAGAGCTTCTTTAGTTGATGGTGAAACTGAAATGCATTGGAATATTGGTGCAGACCCAGCTACATTAGATCCAAGTTTAAACGGAGCTAGTGATGGTGGAGATGTAATCAACCAAACATTTGAAGGTTTAGTAAGAGAAATTGAAGGTGTTGTTCTTCCTGGTGTTGCTGAATCATGGGAAACTTCTGCTGATGGACTTACTGTAACATTTACATTAAGAGATTCATTATGGAGCGACGGTTCTGCTGTTGTTGCTGCTGACTTTGTTTATGCATGGTTAAGAGGAATGAATCCTGAAACTGCTTCTGAGTATGCTTGGATTTGGGAATACACTAACGTAGTTGGTTCTCAAGCTTATGCTGAGTGTTCTTCTGATGATTGTTCTGCTGAAAGAGCTGCTGTAGGAATCAGAGCTGTTGACGCATCTACTTTCCAAGTTGATTTAGTTAATCCTACTGCTTACTTCGTATCATTAACAGCTTTCTATCATTTCATGCCTGTAAAACAATCTGCTGTTGAAGCAGTTGGTGGAGAAGAAGGAATTTGGGCTAAAGATCCTGCATTATTAGTTTCTAATGGTCCTTTCACATTAACAGCTTATACTGTTGGTGCTGGCTTAACTTTAGAAAAAAATGCTAATTATTGGAACGCTGCTGTAGTTGGAATTGATACTATAACTGGTGCATTCAATGATGACGCTGTATCTGCATATGCTACATATCAAACTGGAGATTTTGATTTCATTCCTAGTGTACCTACTGCAGAAGTACCTACTTTAATTGCTGAATCTGATGAATTCTATGTGTTCCCATTATTAGGAACTTATTACTATTCATTCAATTTAGATCAAGATGGTAGCGAATCAAACGAACAAGGAACTGTTTGTCCTTAATTAATAGTTCATTAATATTTAAACTAAAGGAATCCATTGGATTCCTTTTTTTTGTACTTATTACGCTTATTCTTGCTTATTTCAAAGAATTTTGATAGATTAGATATAGATGATTAATATTTACGAAAAATCATCTCTAGAGAAGAGTTGAATATATGAAAGTATTATTTTTAGGAGATGTCTTTGGAACTAGAGGAATGGAAGCACTGTATAAGTACTTACCTGAAGTAAAAAATGAGCATAAACCTAATTTAATTTTTTTAAATGGTGAAAATATTGATAAAGGATTTGGAATAAGTGAAAAGATTTATAAAGAACTAATGGTTATGGGAATAAATGTAGTAACTTTAGGAAATCATTCCTTTTCAAAAAGAGAGTTAATTGATTTTATAGATGGTTCTAACATTATTAGACCAGCAAACTATAGTGA
>JAFLJX010000034.1 GCA_022712785.1 Mycoplasmatota bacterium
AGAGAATTTGATAAATCAGTTACATTCACTATATTTAAACCAACTGCTTCTTCATATCAAATTACAATAGACATGAGAAGCGATACAGATTCTTCAATAAAACAAATAATTAATATTATTACAAACGAATAGGGAGGTATAATAATGAATGAAAAAAAGAGTAGGTTAGATTTACATAAATGGATTGTCTTAGGTATTATATTAATATTTATCTTAGTTGGTAGTTTGGCTGGAGTTTTATTCCCAGGTACTGCTTTTGCAATAGTTATAGATAGTTCTATTGGTAAATTCTTTGATATTGTAAGTATAGTTAAAAATAATTATATTAATATTTTAGAAAGTTTTGCGATTATCTTGTTTATCGCTATATTATTCTATGTTATATCTGTCATCATCAGACTATTCACAAGAAAAAATACAAGGGGAGACACAATAGGTGTACTTATAGTGTCAATTGTGAAATTTGGAAGTATTGTAATAGCATTAATTCTTGTATTATCTGCATGGAATGTCCCAACACCTACATTATTAGCTGGTGCTGGAATTGTTGGTCTAGCTATATCTTTTGGTGCTCAAGGTTTACTTGAAGATGTTTTTGCTGGATTATCTATTATTTTCGAGAAACAATTTGTTGTAGGAGACTTTGTAGAAGTTGATGACTTTAGAGGTGAAGTAATTGAAATTGGACCGAGAAATACAAGAATTAAAAATATTTATGGTAATATTTTAATTCTTGCAAATTCTGATATCCGTGAAATTATTAATTTATCAGAAGATTTATCATTTGCTATTTCTGAAGTTTCAATTGAATACAGCGCAGATTTAGATAAAGTTGAAAAAATTATTAAAACTAATTTACCTTCAATTAAAGAAAAAATTCCAGAGATATGCGAAGGTCCTGTATATGACGGTGTTGATCAATTAGGAGATTCTGCTGTTATTGTTAGGATAATTGCACATTGCGAGGAAAAAGATCGTATTAGTGTTAGAAGAGCATTAAATAAAGAGTTAAAAAGTATATTAGACAAGAATGGTATTAATATCCCATTCCCTCAACTTGTTATTCATCAAGTTAATCAAAATAAAGAATAAGATAATAAATATAGGAGGAAATCAATGAAAAAGATATTAGTGTTAACACTTAGTTTAATTTTAGTTTTTACTTTAGCTGGATGTAAAGAAGATGAAGTTGAAGCAAATATTGAAAAGAAACTTGACATCGTATATGATGAATTTAGCAACGTTGAGTTTGGAAACAACTTCGTAGGTCTACTATACAAGGAGTACAACAACTTTTTTGCTGGTTTCTATTATGATTCATACCCATCACATGTAGTGTGTGTAACTGAAGATGCACCAATAGAGCTGATTGAGTTTGCTACAGAATATGGAGAAAACATTGTTCTAGTCAAGAATAGCTATAATAATCTGCTAGGTTTGTACAGACTAGTACTTGAGAATAGTTTTTCTGATATGTCACTAATTCCAAATCAAGTATATGTAGACTACGAAAAAAATGTTTTAATTATTGCTACTACTGAATTGTCATACTTTGAGGAGTATTATACGCAATATATTGAAATAGGTATGATTGAGGTAATATATACAACTGGCGGACAATATAGATAGCAAGATATGTTTGCTTAATATTTCTGCAAGTTATGGTATAGATAAATTTCCATTTTACTCATTCTTTTCTAGTCAAGAAAATTGTAATATATTTAAAATCAAAAAAGGACAAACTCAATTATTGAGTTTGTCTTTTTTACGGTTTTCTATTCGTCCCAACCTGAAAATGATATTGGCTGACTTCTATACGGCTGCTTTGAACCGTCTGACGAACTCTATTTTGTTAATAAATGATTTTTTGTGTGTGGTTCCACAGGTCTTCACCTGTTTTGTCTCGTTATCTTTGTAGAAGGTTTCGTTCTATAGGGTTGGTTAGAGGGGGATTCCTTACACAGTACTTTAGGATAAGAAAATGAAATTTTATAATACTCTGAATACGTTGCAACTAAATGCGATACAACGACTTCTCTTTTTTTATTAAGTGCTTTGCATTTTCTTTCAAGTTATTTCAGTCATCAATCGTTTTGGCTTTAGTTCGGCTAAATATACACCACCAATTATCAATAATGTACCCGAAACAGTTATATAAGTAATCGGTTCATTTAAGACAATTGAAGCTATTATTGTAGTTACAATTGGCCCGAAGTATATGTATTGACTTGTTCTAACATTCCCAATTATCTTAATAGACTTATTCCACATCATAAATGAAAATGATGATGCAACTACTCCTAAAAATAGTAAACTAAGAAGCATTTTCAACTCAAACATTTTTGTAATTGGAAAGTATTCAGTGGTAAAAGTACCACTAAATATATTTTTTAAAAGTAATAATAATGTCATATAAATAAATATATTTCTAGTAAGATGAATAATATTGAACTCCCCATTTATCTTTACAAGAACATATGAGTAAAAAGCAAAGAATACCGCTGCTGCTAGCGCAATTATATCCCCTTTGAACATAATATTACTATTTGATCCATTTGCAGCAACTATTACTACCACACCAATATAAGCAATTATAAAGCCAATTATGATATTTTTGTTTAAATAATCAACATCTCCAATAAATCTTGTGATTATTAATGAAATAATTGGAATTGTAGCTACAATTAAACTTACATTAGTTGCATAAGTTATAGTTAAAGCTGTATTTTCACTATAAAAATACCCTAACAGACAAACTGCAGTAATAAATACCAGGCTTTCTAACTTGATGTTGATTGTTTTCTTAAATTTAGGATAAAACATCGTCAAAACAATAGATGCAATCAAAAATCTAATAAATAAAACTTGAGCTGGCATAATAGTTTCTAAAACTATCTTACTAACTATATATGTAGATCCCCAAATTGTGATTGATATTAATGCAAACAAGTGCCCTAATAATTTTGAATTCATAACTAACTCCTGTTCTAGCTCAATTGATTCAATATAGATTAAAGCGATAGTCTACATATTTGATGTCAATCTTATCATAAAATGAATTGGCTTTTTCTATTTATTTTAAAAAACTAACATGAATGGAAAGAAGTCAAATTATCAACTATTTTCCATACATGTTAGTAAAAAAGATACTGTACTTTAGGAGGATACAACAGTATCTTTTTTGATAACTATAAAGCTAATTTAAGAATGTTTATAACGTCTTCTTCCTTTAATACTCTAAAGTTCCCTGTTTGGTTACCAGGTGCGTCATGAACACATTTTCTTGCTAGATTATTAATTTCAACGATTGGTACATTGATTTCCGTCAATGAAGTTGGAAGATTTATTGATTTATACCAAGACTTTAACATCTTGATTCCACTTTCAACAATCTCTTTAGAAGTTAAAGATTCATCAATCTCAAAGATATATTTAAATATCTTAACAAAATATTCTTCTTTACCAATTGATACATATTTCATCCAAGCAGGTGTAATAACTGCGAGGCCCGCTCCGTGAGCTACGTCATTATATCCACTCAGTTCATGTTCTATTGCGTGTGATCCCCAGTCTTCTACTCTTCCTACACCGAGTGATCCATTATGTGCATAAGTCCCTGAAATCATAATTTCAGAACGTAATGCATAATTACTTGTGTCATTTAGTAGTTTTGGACCTAAATCAATAATAGTCTTGACTGCACCTAGTAATAAGTTAGTAGTTAATTCTACATTTTCAGTATTTGAAAAATATCTTTCAAATAAATGAGAAAGCATATCTGAAAGTCCACAAGAAGTTTGATAATCTGGAAGACTCATAGTGTTTTTTGGATTCAATATTGCAAACTTAGGATACACATGCTCACTACCAAATCCTCGTTTGAGCATTCCCTCTTCATTTGTAATTACAGAAAACATTGAAGACTCGCTACCTGCAGCTGGGATTGTTAATACCACTCCAAGTGGTATTGCATTTTTCACTTCAGTACCTTTTAAAAATTCAGATACATCGTAATCAACTACTGCACCCGCAGCTATTGCTTTTGCGCTATCAATTACACTTCCTCCACCAACAGCTAGAATAAAATCAATTTCATTGTTTTTACACAATTCAACTCCGATTCTTACCATAGATAGAACTGGATTTGGTTTAACTCCACCGAGTTCAATAAACTCAATTGAGTTATCGTTTAACAGTTTTACAATAGTGTCATACA
>JAFLJX010000035.1 GCA_022712785.1 Mycoplasmatota bacterium
ATTTTCAAATTTTAGTAAGTAAGCTAGACGATTAAATGTGTACTCAGAGTCATCAGTTTGTATTAGTTGTTTGTCTATTGCATAGTTTATTAGATCAAAAACTAAATTATTAATTTTCATTGTTAAATCCATCTTTATGTAATTGATGAAATTTCCAAGCTGACCCTATTATATCTTTTACTTCTGTATATTTTTTTACCCAACCTAGTTCTTTTTCTGCTTTAAGACTAGAAGCTATTAGTCTTGCAGGATCCCCTAAACGTCTTTCTGAAATAATAACAGGTATTTTATGTTTTGTTACAACTCTTGCTGCTTCAATCATTTCTAAAACACTAAATCCCATTCCACTACCTAAATTATAAAAATTACTAGAGTTATCTTTTTCAAGTTTTTTCATAGCTAATATATGTGCTGAAATTAAATCTTCAATGTGTATATAATCTCTAATACAAGTTCCGTCAGGAGTATCATAATCGTTTCCATAAACGCTTATACTTTTTCTTTTCCCAAGAGGAACTTGTAAAATTATTGGAATTAAATGAGTTTCTGGATTATGACTTTCCCCTATTTCACCAGTAAAATATGCACCAGCAACATTAAAATATCTTAGGGCAATATATTTAATTCCGTAAGCAATATCTGCCCATTTCATCATCTTTTCCATTGCTAATTTTGTTTCGCCATAGGCATTAGAAGGTGTTTCTTCTAATTCTTCTGTTATTGGAGATATATCCTTATCTCCATAAACAGCTGCAGTACTACTAAAAACAATTTTCTTAACGTTTGCTTGATTCATTGCATCTAATAATACTTTAGTTCCATAAACATTATTTTCATAATATTTCAAAGGTTTTTCCATACTTTCTCCAACTAAACTAAAAGCTGCGAAATGAATTACTGAATCAATTTTATTTGTTTTTAATACATCGATAACTTTATCTAAATCTCTAATATCAAGATTATAAAACTTAGCTCTTGAGTCAATAGCATCTTTATATCCTGTAGATAAATTATCAATTACTACAACATTATAGCCTTGTTCAATCAGTATCTTTACAGCATGACTTCCTATATATCCTGCTCCACCGGTTACTAATACATTCATAGTATTTCATCTCCTTTTAATACTCTTGCTCCGTCACTTGTATTTACTAAATAGAAACTTGCGTCATGTCCTACAACTTTTAAGTAGTCTTTTTTAACTTTTTCTATAACTTCTTCAACAATATTTGTTTTAACTAGGTTTATTGTACAGCCACCAAACCCAGCACCTGTCATCCTACTTCCAGTTGCTCCATGACTTCTATATGAATCGACTAGTACATCTAATTCATTACATGACACTTCATATAAATCACGTAATGAATCATGACTTTGATTCATTAGATTACCAAATTCAATAAAATCTCTAGCTATTAAACAATCAACAGCTTTAATAGTTCTGTCATTTTCAAATATCGCATGTTTAATTCTATTCTTGATAGTGTTATTTTCAAATAGATGTTCAAATGATTTAAAATCATCAATGTTTAAATCACATACTAAATCAAATTCAATTTTATTTTTCTTTAACATATCAATACCCAAGTCACATTCTTCTCTTCGCTCGTTATACTTTGACTCTGATAGACTTCTTTTTTTATTTGTATTAGTAATAACAAGAGAGTACTCCCCTAATTCCAATGGAACTAATTTGTAGTCTAAAGTATTTGTATTTAAATATATAGCTTTGTTCTCCTTACTCATTCCAACGGCAAATTGATCCATTATTCCACAATTCACTCCAATATATTTATTTTCAACATCTTTTGCAATTTTTACAATATCAATCATTTCAATGTCTAAGCTAAATTCTTCTTTTAAAACAGTACCAATAAGAACTTCTAAAGATGCACTTGATGATAACCCAGCTCCATTTGGAAGATTACCATAAATTAATATATTTAACCCATGATCTATTTGATGTCCAAGCTCAATAAACTTTTTAATCATTCCCTTAACGTAGTTTGACCAATTATCTTCTTTTTTAAAAGACAAATCATTTAAGTTAGCTATTTTTGGCCCATAAGCTCTAAAGTTCTCTGATAAGAAATGAAATTCATTATCAACTCTCTTTGTTACAAAAGCGTATGTCCCTAAGTTAATAGCTGTTGGGAAAACTCCGCCACCATGGTAATCAATATGTTCACCAATCAAATTTACTCTCCCTGGACAAAAATAGTTATTTGTCTCAATTGAGCCAAGAAAATCCTCATTTGGTTTTATTATGTCTAGTATTTTCATAAATATCTCCTTTTAAAAAGTTAAATTTATCCATGTCTTTATGTAAATTATATATCAGCATAATATTACACTAAAACGTATTTCTTCACAACAAAAAACTAATTGTTGGAATAAAATCACATCATAAATATATCTATAATTATATCATATATATATTGAACAACATTATAAGAATAATTAAAGTGATTTAAAATTACAATGATTTCTATTAAAAACACCTTTATACTACTTTAATAGTATAAAAGTGTTTGCTTTTTTAATGTAATATCTTATTCTAAATCCTCTTTTTCAACTCCTGAAGAGATGAACAATTCATCTACAAGACTTACAAAGCTAGTCGCAGCAGAGTATGCTCTATCACAAGCATCCCTTTCTCCATCAAGTTCATCACAGGTCCATTTTAATGTATCAGTGAAATAAGTAATTTCTGCATACCTATACTCTTCAGTTTTATATGTAAAATCAACTTCAGCCTCATATACAACTGAGACTTTATTAGATTCTATATCGTAAACAATATATTTTTCATATGTTGTGTTATACCCAATATCATTAGAATTTTGCGTGGCTTCAAAGTTTACAATTGATTCAAATACTTTTGCTTTTACATTGAATGTTATTATTCTTATTGAATTTGAATATCGACTGTATTCATCTTCTAATATATTCTCATAGTTTGAATATTGTTTTGTGCATAAGTTGTCATAACACTTATAACCATCTTCAACTAAAAAGGATGTAAATTTATTTTCTCTACTTATACATGAAGATAGAAGGAAGACCATTATAAACATACTAATTATTCGTAATTTAGAATACATATCATCACCTATAAAATTCTACATTATTTTAAATTGCATCTGTTATTTGATATTAATTTTAATACTTCAGTTTCGCGAAATGTCCATAATGGTACTTTATTATTTTCAAGGACAATTTCATTAGCTTTTATTGCTTCTTCTATTGTAACCCACTTAGGAGTAAATGATAGTATCGCTTCGTATTTACTTAAGTTTTGTTTAATAAGTTTATCATCTATTTCACAAAGAAAGTAGTGTGAAATCATATGAAAAGTATCATATTCTTTTTTAACTGATTCTTTATTAATTGTAGTAATGCTTGCAAAATGGGATTTAACTTTAATGATTTTACCTCCCACTTCTTCTAACACTTCTCTTGTAACAGCATCTTTTATTGATTCTTCTTTTTCAACGCCACCACCCGGGAATTTATAATCTTTATTTACATTTGAGTAAACCATTAGAATCAAATTATCTTTTATAATTATCGCTCTTGATGCTTCTCTATAAAATACTCTTCCGTCTTTCACAAGTTCTTTTTTTGGTGATAGATAGATTGTTTTTTTTATCATTATAAACCCCTCCTTTAAGAGTATTTTACCATAAAAATAGAAGTCAGTATATGACTTCTAAATTATCTTACTGTATTGAATACATTAGTCGCACATTCTAGTGTGCCAAACTATGAATTTTAGTTGTTACTTGTTGTATAAAATCTAATGTTCCTGATAATATGAATCGATAGTTATCTTGTTCCTTTAGAAATTTCATTTTCATTGTGCCTTGCGCTTGATTACATTCACTCATAACGGTTGACTTTACTTCTTCAATTTCCTTTTCATCAATTCTTAGATCAATCATTATGCAAGCTTTTGCCTTTAGTTTTTCTGGATTAGGCATGTTGATAAAATCCACAACAATTTGAGTTGCTTCACTTCTTATCTTCTTAATTGCATCATTATAACCATAAAAGTCATTAAGTTGGTCCTCAGTGAAACGCCAAACTCCACCAACCTTTGTTCCTTCAATTTTACCTGTTTCTAAATACCTTCTTATTGTTCTTTCACTTAGATTTGTAATAGTCATTATATCTTTAATGCTAAACATTTATATCACCTCGTAAATAGTATAATATCAAAATATAATATAATCAATGTGTCACTGTCATGTTTTGGCAGGTTCATATTAAAAAGAAGTCACAAAATAGACTTCTTTTTAATATGTATAATATTTTTTTAATTATAAACATAAATTACTATAAAAAATGC
>JAFLJX010000036.1 GCA_022712785.1 Mycoplasmatota bacterium
GGTGAAAGTATTAAAGTAATAAAAGATTTCTTTTATATTTCTTCTCATCAGAATGATGGGGCAGCATGGAGTATATTAGAAGGTCAAATGGTAGTCTTTTTCTTTATTACTATACTCGCATTTGTACTATTTTACTATTTACTTAAAGAAATTGATTTTAAAGAAAAGCCATTGTATTCAATCGCAATTACTTTATTAATTGCTGGCGCAATTGGTAATTTTATAGATAGAATGTTACTTGGTTATGTAGTAGACTTTCTAGATTTTATAATATTCGGATATAATTTTCCAACATTTAATGTCGCAGATATGGCTTTAGTTATTGGAGTAACAATATTTGCAATAGACATTTTTAAGGAGGACATCTTTCATGCGAAAAATAAAAATAGAATCAGTAAATAATTTTGAAAGAATTGATAAAGTATTAAGTGAAATGTTAGAAGCATCGCGTTCTAAGATTCAAGCAATGATAAGAGAAGACTTCATTTTAGTAAATGGAGAAACTACTAAAGCTAATTATAAAGTTAAAACAGATGACATAGTCACAGTAGAAGAAATGGAAGAAAGAATTGTGGATATGAATCCAGAAAATCTTCCTTTAGATATTATATATCAAGATGCTGACTTACTTGTAGTTAATAAAGACTACAATATGGTTGTCCATCCAGGTGCCGGTAACTGGGACGGAACTATGGTTAACGCATTGCTTTATCATGTAAAAGATTTAAAAGCTATTAAAGGTGAAATCAGACCTGGTATAGTTCATAGAATTGATAAAGAAACTAGTGGTTTACTAGTTGTAGCTAAAAGTGAAAAAGCAGTAGAAAACCTAGGTGAACAGTTAAGACTAAAAACTGTAACTAGGAAATATACAGCACTTGTTGAAGGAGTAATCCCACACAATAGAGGTAGAATCAATGCACCTATCGGGAGAGACCCTAAAAATAGACAAAAAATGGCTTGTGTTGAAGGCGGTAAAGAAGCAGTCACTAATTTTACAGTAATTGAAAGATTTACTAAACAAACGTTAATTGAATGTGTACTAGAAACTGGTAGAACACACCAAATAAGAGTTCATCTAAAATATATTGGATTCCCACTTGTGGGAGATCCAAAATATGGTACTAGAAAAACAGATACTACTCATGGACAGTTTTTACATGCTAGAGTTTTAGGATTTGATCATCCTATAACTGGTGAATATATGGAATTTGAAGCAGAACTACCTGAATACTTTAAACAACATTTAGAGAACATAGAATAGAGGGATAAAATGGCTGATATATATCTACATAGTCGTTTAGCAGAAGCAGTTATTAAAAATATTGATTATAAATTTAATGAAAAAATAGTATTTAACGCAGCTCAAGGTCCAGACCCGTTTTATTACAATTTCTTTAGTGAAGAAGCAGGACTCTACCGTAAATACGCTAATTTAATGCATGATAAAGATACCTATTTATTACTTAAGAATATGACTAACTACGTAAAAGATAACCTAAGTATTGATTCTTTTTCATTCTTAACTGGTTTTATATGCCACTATGCACTGGATGTTAAAATCCACCCTTATGTTTATCATAAGGTTGGAGTATATAAAAAAAATGATTCTTCAACTCACGCTTGGAGAGGACTTCATCTTAAGTTTGAAAGATCAATTGACGCGGTTGTAATAGAAGAAGATACCGGGGTAAAAGCTGGTAAAATAAACTTAAATGTTAAACATTTCCCAATACATAGTCCATCACTAGAAATTATGAAAATAATGGAATACGTATTAAAAGAAACCTATAATAAAGATAACGGTGGGGAAATGTATCTAATTAGCACTAATGAAATGAGTGAAAATCTTAGAAAGTTTGTTAATGATAAATATGGATTTAAAAAGGTGTTTTTAAGGTTTATGAATATATTCAATAAAAAACATGATTTATTCTTCCAAGATTTATCAATGTTTAATCATATTGAAAAGAATTATGACTTTTTGAATAAAGAAAAAAATGTTTGGTATCACCCAGTTACTAATGAAGAATATAACTATTCAGTAATGGAGATATATGACCAAGCAGTTAAATTCGCAAGTAACATGATTGAAAAAGTTATGTTATATATATTCGAAAATAAAGATATTGACCTTAGTACGGTCTTTACTAATTTATCATTCAATACTGGTCTTAATTGTGACCACGATAAAGAAATGAAATATTTCAATATATACCGAAAATAAGCAACTTTAAAAAGTTGTTTTTTTTATAATCTTTTTCAATTAGCTCATAACGTAAACACCACTTGCTTCAAGGGTGTTTTTTTCATTTTAGTCACCTTGAAAGTAACTGTATTTATGTATATAATTATACTACTTATATAAAAGAGGAGGTGTAATCAATGGAAGAATACAGATTAAATAGAGATATAATATGTATAGACTTGAAAAGCTTCTACGCATCTGTAGAATGCGCTTTAAGAGGTTTGAATCCGTTTACTACACCTTTGGTTGTCGCAGACAGATCTCGCTCTAATGGGAGTGTTGTGCTCGCTGTGACTCCTTATTTAAAACTAAGAGGAGTAAAAGGAATATGCAGGGTTTATGAATTACCTAACGACCCCGCAATCATATTCGCAAAACCTAGAATGAGTAAGTATCTAGAATATTCAACTCGTATCATTGAGATTTACCTTAAGTATGTATCTTTTGAAGATATGCATATCTATTCAGTAGACGAGGTGTTTCTTGACTTGACCAGTTATACCAGTTACTATCAAAAAACCTCAGAAGAGATTGCAGAAATGATTCTTAGAGACATCTTATTAACAACAAAAATTCCCGCAACTTGCGGGATTGGGCCAAACATGTTAATGAGTAAACTCGCTCTTGACATTGAAAGTAAAACTTCACCTACTTTTATAGCTAAATGGGATTATAGTGATATACCAAATAAACTATGGACAGTAACTCCATTATCTAAAATGTGGGGAATTGGAATAAACATGGAACGTAATCTTAATAGACTAGGAATTCACAGTGTCGGTGATCTCGCTCATTACCCCTTAGAGAAACTAGTTAGATTTTACGGAATAATGGGTGCTGAACTATATTATCATAGTCATGGGATTGATATGTCTATTATTAGTGAAAAACTAGCATATAAACCAGTTCATAAAAGTTATGGAATGGGACAAACACTATTCCGCGATTATTTCGCGGATGATGTTGCTCAAATCATATTAGAAATTACTGATGAAGTAACTAAAAGATTAAGAGTAGGTAATAAGAAAGCTTATACAATTAGTATAGGAATATCTTATTCAAAAGAAACAAGAGGCGGATTTAATAGACAGTTAACTTTAACTTTTCCTACTAATAACGAAGCAGAGATATATAACTCATGTATGGAATTATTTGATGAGTTTTATGATGGTTCACCTATTAGAAGGGTTACTATACGGACAACTAACTTAGTAGAAGAGTATTATATTCAATTAAACTTATTTAAAGATATGAACAAAGTTTTAACTGAACATAAAATACAGTCATCAATTGATAATATCA
>JAFLJX010000250.1 GCA_022712785.1 Mycoplasmatota bacterium
CTACGGAATTTGTGCGCAAAAAATCAAAAAAGAAGAAACAAAAGCTATTAAAAGAAATGAATCAAAGAGTGACTAATATAAATGTTGGTGGTACATCAAAAAGTAAGCTAGTTACTTCATACAGAGAAAGAGTAATTAGGATAGCTTATTATCTTAGAGATGGAGAAAAAACTACTAAAGCTCTAAAAGAATTATCAGGTATCGCTAACTCAACTCTATACTTACAGAAAAACTATTATAATTGGTTTTATAGAGTAAGTAGAGGCGTGTATGCTTTAACTGATCAAGGGATAAATGAATTAGAGAAATACATTGAGATATTTGAAGAACTAGACTTACATACTGAGGAGTTATAATATGAACTACAAGATGATAATATTTGATGCGGATGAAACATTGTTTGATTTTAATAAATCAGAGAGATACGCTTTTATTAAAGCAATGAAAGAGAGTAACCTTGAATTTGAAGAAGAACACTTATTAATATATAAAGAAATAAATGTTGGGATTTGGCAGGAATTTGAAAAGGGACTAATTACTCAAAAAGAATTGAAAATTGATAGATATAGAAGGTTCATAAAAAAAATAGGAGTATCTGTTGATGCGTATCTATTTGCTGAGAGCTTTATGAATAATCTTGAACATGCATCATTTTTATTTGAAGGTGCCAAAGAACTTATTGAAGACCTATCAAAAACTCATAGATTAATTATGGTAACAAATGGTTTAACTAGAGTGCAAAGAACCAGAATTAGAAAATCAGTAATCGCAAATTACTTTGAAGAAATAATAATTTCTGAAGAAATAGGATATGCTAAACCTAATCCAATGATATTTGAAAAAGGATTAAAGAATATATCATTACCTATGAAAAAGGAAATAGTAATCATTGGTGATAGTCTAACATCAGATATTAAAGGTGGATTGAATTACGGTATAGATACTGTCTTGTATAATCCTAACAAAAATATAAATAAGACTGACATTAAACCCAAACATGAAATTTATACATTATTAGAAATTCATGATTTAAAATAACAGTATCATCAATTTGTGATTTTGAAAGAGGTAAACACTATGATTAAATTTGGTATAGTAGGTGCTGGTGGAATTGCACAAAAGTTCGCAAAAGATATAAAATTTTGTGAAGGAGCAACTGTGACAGCTATAGCTTCAAGAAGCTTAGAAAAAGCTAATGATTTTAAAAATGAACATGATATAGAATTTGCATTTGGTAGCTATGAAGAAATGGCAAATAGTGACCTTATTGATGCTGTATATATTGCAACTCCACATAATTTTCATATGGAGCAGTCTATATTATATATGAACCATAAGAAACATGTATTATGTGAAAAACCGATTTCTGTTAATGTTGATCAATTTGAAAAAATGGTTACTTCATCAATTGAAAATAATGTCTTATTGATGGAAGCAATGTGGACAAGATTTTTACCTGCAACATTAAAAGTTAGAGAAGTAGTAGCTTCAAAAACGCTAGGTCGTTTTAAAAATGCATATTTAGAATTTGGTTTTAAAGCAATGGGAAAAGGTGGAGATTTTGGTAGACTATTCAATCCTAAATTAGCAGGAGGTAGTTTACTAGATGTAGGTGTATACCCTGTTGCATATACACTCAATTTAACAGATTCTAAAGTTAGAGAACTAAATGCAAAAGCTAAATTTTCTAAAACAGGAATTGATACAGAATGTATTGTTAATTTTGTATTTGAAGACGATTCGAAAGTAACTTGTGTTTCAAGCTTTATAGAGGATAGAAATACTCCGGCAGTTCTTGAATTTGAAAAAGGGAAGATCATCATTGAGAATTTTTGGAGAAGTACAAAAGTTACTATTGGTTCAGATGTATTTGAGTACCCTTTTATTGGAGAAGGATTTCCTCATGAAATAAATTTATTCGTTAATTCAATAAATAAAGGTGAATTAGAAAATGATACTATGACACATGATCAAACTCGAAAAAGCATGATGCTACTAGACAAAATCAGAAAAACAATTGGATTAGTTTTCCCGTTTGAATAACATTTTTTTAATACCTAACTGTTCTATCAAATATTTTAAGAAAACGATTTTAAAGATAACCACAAAAAAGGGGCTGTAAAGAAATAGAATCTTAAATGATTTTAAGCTTTACGGCTTTTCTTTTGTATTAAAAAAGACAAAAACGCTGAATTTCAGCGTTTTTTAGTTGTTTAAAACCATTTCTTCTCAGAAATGTGGATAACTCTTTAATTGTAGTATTATCTATACTGCTTATTATGAAATTTCTTTAGATTAAATCCTATTGCGATTAGATTTAATTCTAATTTTATGCCAGAAAACATGGTTCTTGTAAAACGACGGAATTTCATGTCTTCCTTGATAATACCGAATGCTCCTTCAACTTGTATAGAACGTTGGACTCTTAACTCAATTCCTAGTTCTGAATTTAAGTTTTTTTGTACTTTTTGTTTAAGTTCTTTGAGTCCTTTTAATACAGTGATTGTTCTATTACCTTTTGCGGTTGTGCATTTCTTTTTTTGCCGACATCTTTCGCAATGAAAACACTCATATAGTATCATTGTATGTTCGTGTCTTATATATTTACTTTGATATTCATGTTGCTTAATAAATTTTTTATTATTCGGACAAATATAATTGCCTGATTTGTCTTGTCTTAAATTTGCTTGTTTATATATTTGTTTTTTAAATTTTGGTTCTTTTTCTTTGGACCACATTTTGTATTTTTGGAAAAGTTTCATTCCTTTTGACTCACAATATCGATAATTATCATATCCTCCATATCCTGCGTCTGCGACTGGATATAAAGGATATCTATCATACATAATATTGTATTTTTCTAATATCGGTTCGAAGGTTCTATCATCACTTCTTTGTTGATACGCATCAATAACCATAATATATTCGTTACTTACTCCTATCTGTACATTGTATCCAGGTTTAAGTTGTGCGTTTCTCATATGATCTTCTTTATGATGCATAAACGTCGCATCATGGTCTGTCTTAGAATAACTATTTCTATTGTTTCCTATTATTTTTAAGTCATTGTTATATTCTTTTAACTTGTTATAATATTCATTCATATTGTCATATAATCTCTGTATAGGAGTCTTTCTCTTCCCTTTCCCATATACTAACTTGATACCCAAATGATCGATTAGTCCAACTAATCGATTTACTATCTTTTCTATTTCAAGTGGTTTATATTTCTCGTTTACTATTAATTCTTTATATCCGTATTCTTGGATTATTTCATTATATTGTTTAATCTCTTTTGATATTTTTATATGTAATTTATCACGATGTTTTAGAATTGATTTCTTCCATTTGAATGTGTACTTGTTTGCGTCAGCTTCAATCTTTGTGCCATCAATATATATTCTGTCTAAATCAATATCTTCTCTTTTTATTATTTCTTTATTGATTTCTAATAATAAAGAATCTAGCTTTTCATTGATCTCATTCATTACGTTATTAATTAAAGTATGTGATGGCGATGCCATCCCTTCGATTAAATACATAAATCTTATGTCATTAATACATGCTTGTTCAATTGCTCTTGTACTTCTAAAACCAATCATATAACCAAAAAGTATGGCGTTCATTATCTTGACTCTATTTTTTGGTAAACGTCCCAAATTTGAATTGCTACCAAAATATTTTTCTAATGCTATTCCTTTCGTGAGTTCAAGATAGGTATGTACTTCAGATTTAGGTGATAAAATAATTCCTAAATCTAGTGGTAAAACCAATTGATTTGTTGTATAATTTTCTGTGTAATTAAGGTGTTTAGGCATACTTTAATTATACCAA
>JAFLJX010000037.1 GCA_022712785.1 Mycoplasmatota bacterium
GGAAGAACTCCAATTATTTCATCTTTTGTAGCTGTATATGTAGCTCCATAGCCAACTTTTTCTCCGATTTTTAAATGTTTTATTTCAGATATATGAGTAATAAGTTTATATGTGTTTTTGAGAAAATCCGTTTCTTCATCTAATGTTAACCCATACAAGCTTATTCCTAATCTGACATGCGTTGTGAATGGGAAACTATGTTCATATTTGATAGATGAGCTTGAATTAGACGCGTGTACTATTTTAAACTTAAAACTCAAAATATTCAATATACTTTGAAATCTATTTAATTGAAAATCAAAATATTCTTCATCGCAATCAGCAGTTGAAAAATGAGTAAAAATACCTTCTAAATAGACATTATCATTTTTTTTTAATTTTTCAAAAGCATTTACCACAGAAGTTTCATTTTTAAAACCTAATCGATTCATCCCTGAATCAACTTTTATATGAACTTTTAGTTTTTTTGATAAATCATTTAATCCTAACAATTGATCATCATTACTAATTGACAAAGTTACTCTATTATATGCGGCAATATCAAAATATTTCGATTTAACCACACCCATGACAAGAATATCTACATCTTCAAATTTTTCTCTAATTTCAAGTGCTTCTTCTAATGTAGATACTGCAAAGTAGTCAATATTCATTGAATATAAGAAATCCACTACTTGTAATACTCCATGGCCATATGCGTTCGCTTTTACAACTGGAATAATTTTTTTCTCACCAATACGTTTTTTAATAGATTTGAAATTAATATACATGTTTTTTAAATTTATTTCTGCATATGTCTCTCGATATATTTTATTCATAATATTTACTCACATATTTGGATGTCATTAATGATAATATAGATGAATAAGTCAATTTAAATTTTATAATGTCACCAATTTCATAAGTATTTGCTGAATTTGTAACGTCTACTATAATATGATCACTACTTGAACCTATAATATCTATAGAATCAAAGGGTATTAATTCGTTATGATCAACATCTTGCTTTCCGACAGCTAGAATAGCTCTCTTCATGTTACCTTTATCAATAAAAATTGGTTTTTTTCCAAATGCATTCATACCTATTTTTCCTATAGGCATGCTTGGTTTATCTTTTAATTCAATAATCTCTGCTTCCAAAGTGAAAACATCTGAATAAGTGTCTTCAATAAGACATCCATTGGCAGTTTCTCGTCCAAGTACTATGGACTCTCCAAGTCTCAAATTATTAATTCCAGATGGTATGTCTCCTTGAATTAGTAGGTCTATGGAACTAGAGTTACCACCACTAACAATATCTAGAGAAATACTAAACTGTTCTTCTATATCACTTTTGATATCTGCAAGTCTTTTGAGCGTGTCGACAGTAGGTATAACACCACCAAAGCATGTTAAGTTTGTCCCTATGCCCTTTAGATCAATATTATCATATTCAATTATATTTTTAATAATTTCAAAAATTTCTGACTTTTCGAAAATACCTTCTCGTAAGTCACCAAGGTCAATCATAATAATAACACCATGTTTAATCTTATGTTTTTTTGAAAATGAATCTAATCGTCTAATTGTCTTTAACTCGGAATTTAAAGAAATGTCAGAATTCAAAACTATTCGTTCTGCATCACAAAAAGACGCAATTCTTAATAGTACTTTAGGTATGTTGGTCGATATATTTTCCAAATTCTCAATTCTTGAGTCAGCAATATAATCAACATTTTCTTCAATTAGAACTTGGATTAAATTATGGTCAGCACAAAAGACTTTTGATACACCCATAATAGTAATTCCTTTATTATGAGAAATATTCAAGAGTTTTTTAAGATTGTGTCTGTACTTTTTAGTATTAATTACAATTTTCGGATACATTATTATCACTCAATTCTAAAGGATTTCTTAAGTAATTTGTATGCACTATCGGGATATTTTAAAGACAATACTCCTACAGATGCCATTATATAATCGTTATCCTTTATAATCTCTACCGATTCTCTTGGTAGTAATTTTGTTGGATTTCGTTTTATATAATCAGAAATTATTGATTCTGTATTTTTTAAATTAATAAGTGCACCACCAGTTAATATAATATGTTTTATTTGAGATAAATCTTTTCCTTCAGGAATTATTTTTTGACCTGATGATGTATAAATTTTTCTAATATCTCCAACATGTCGATCTAATGCAGTTTCTGTGCATTTTTTTGTTAATTCATAAACAAATTTTTTTTGAAGAACATCTTTAGGGATATATTCATATCCTTTTAAAAATGCATCTATTTTTTCAATATCCATTCCAATTTCTGTAAATACTTCCATTTTATCAAATAAACTTAATACATTTTTATGATTAATATACACTCCCAAATCACCTTCCACCGTGCGCTTTGAAAGCGATTCTCCCTCTTGAAATAGCTTAAATTCATCGCTTGGAATTGCAATAGAGTGGATATCTGTTGTAGCTCCACCCACATCGATTGTCATTAAACTACCAATTTTTTCAAATAGTATCATTGTTGATTCCATGACACTGCCCGGAGTGGGCATAATTTTTTGATTCACGATTTTATGAATTTTTCCCATTCCTTTGGCTTTTACGATATTTTCTTCAAAAGTTTCATATATAGCTTTACGTAGAGGCAGAATATTTAGTAAATCTACTCTTGGGTATACATTTTCTACTACTTTTAAATAATTATCCATTTTTGAGGCACTAAACATTTTTCTTATTTTTTCTTGGTTTTCTATATTTCCTGCATATATAACTGGAATTTCTAATCCCAATTCCAATATTTTGCCAGAATTGTAGATTGCAGTTACTTTTTCTCCATAATCAGTTCCGCCAGCAATCAAGATAATATTTGGGTTAATTTCTTTGATTTTTTCCAAATTACTATCTGTAATTTTATTTGCTGTTACCAAATGTATATTTGCTCCTGCATTTAAGGCAGCTTCTCTCGAAGCTCTTACTGTCATCTCATAAACTAATCCGTGAACAGTCATGCGTAATCCACCTGCTGCACTGCTTGTTGCAAACATTTCTCTATATGTTATAGTGTCCACATTCAAATTCTCAGACAGGTCTTTAATGGCTAATTTTAGGCCGATATTAACATCTGTATCTACAGTTGTATTTGAAACGCCTCTACCAAGAAATCTTGGGTTATCTGTATTTATTTCAAATGCATTTACCAGGGTTGTAGTAGAACCAATTTCTGCTACTAAAACATCAACAAGCATTATTCAAGTTGTTCTCTATATTTGTCTATAATGAAACTTGCAATTTGAATACCTTTAGTTCCTCTACCAAATCCCTGATCCATTGAACTTTTTCTAGCAATTTCTGGAGTAACTTGAGTTCCACCAGCAATCAAAATAAGTTGGTCTCTAACACCTTTTTCAACAGCGTAGTTGTGCAATTTTTTCATATTCTTATAATGTGTATCATCATGAGAAATTATTGTAGACATCATAATAACTCTTGAATTTGTTTCAATAGCGGCATCTACGAATTTTTCAATTGGAACACTTGTTCCAAGATACTCATATTTAATACCGTATTTTTCAACTCCACCATGTTTAATATCAAGAACTTCTCTAATTCCAACACTATGTTCATCATTACCTGCAGTTCCTGCAACAACCCTTATAGGGTTTTTCTTAACAAAATCTATAACTTCGTCTTCTGAATACGATTTTATAATCTCAGGTAATACTAATTTATCAACTTCAATATCAAAATCGAAGGTACCTTTAATTTGAATTCTTGTTCCTTCACTAGGATGTAGTATTTCTTTGTGAATTGCTTCAACATTAGAGAGATTCATTTTTTTACCAGTTTCAATAGCTGCCGCTTCTGCTATTCTATGAGAAGTTGGAAAGAACAAATCAACAACAACAGTGCCATCTCCCAGCCATTCAACCTCAGGTTTAATTAACTTTCCAGTACGATATTTTTCTGTTTTTTCCATTCTTAGATATACGTTATCTGTATCATCTAGTTCATCAATAAACTTGATCATTTCAGGTTTTTCAAATGTACAACCATCAATTAATTTTGAAGGATCTTTTATGTAGTCCTTATTATATTGCTCAACATTGTTGTATCCATAATGTGCGGTAACAGGAGCTAAATAATCTAAATCTCTTTCAACAACAGTTCCTGCCCCTACTCCACCTTCAATATCTCTACTAATACCATCAGAGTTTCTCTCTGGATATTCTCCACTATCAATAAACATACCTGCTTCAACAGCTTTGAAGTATCCTCCCATTTCTATTATTTCTTCCATCATAAGAATTGAGCGCTCTTGGATTTCGCGTTTTTTATCTTGTAAATATCCAGTATCATTAAGATTGACCATAGATAATAAGTCATCCATTCCAACCATTGCTTGTTTAGCAGTATCAAGTGCTTCTATATTGTAAATATGCCAAGGAACATTTCTTCCCTCATCAGGTGTAATTGTACTCTGAATATCTGCACTTGTAAGTCTTGAGATTAATAGATTCAATACATGAGTAACCGTAGCTTCTCTTGTTGAAGAATCCATATATTTAGTATTCATTTGTGCTCTCATTTTATAATCACTTAAAAATTCTCTTAGTGCAACAGCATAAGGTAGATTTAGTTTTAAATCTGGAGTTGGAGATGCTGCTGGAGGAACTGTAGAAAGACAAATATTTTCTTTCTTAATCCCTATTTTTTCACTAAATTTAGAATTTATAATATGTTGAACTAAAAGTTCAGGCATAACTTTCCAAGCATCTCTAG
>JAFLJX010000038.1 GCA_022712785.1 Mycoplasmatota bacterium
CCAAATACTATATGACAATATGAAAGAATACTTAAGTTTTGAAAATGTCTCACCATTCTTCTTTAATGTAGTTGGTATTCTTAGAGGAGTAACTGGATTATTAGTAAGTGTTGTATTAATACCTGTATTTTTATTCTTTTTACTTAATGATAAATCGAAAATATTTGAAGGAATTATTTCAGTAGTTCCTAAAAAGAATCAATATCATATAAGAGAACTAGGTAAAAGAGCTGACGTTGTAATTGAAAAATATTTTAATGGTAAATTTATAATGATGTTAATAATGAGTGTTGTATTTACAATTATGTTTTACATATTAGGATTTGGTATTAGATCATTCTTCTTTGGATTCTTCTTAGGATTCTTAGACATAGTTCCTTATGTTGGTGGATTTATAGGAATGTTATTCCCTATTCTTTATTCATTTACTATAAGTGATCAATTAATGTTTAACGAATTTGCTTTTGTGGCAATTATAGTTGGTAACTTTGCTGGACAATTTTTCCAAGGAAATATTCTACAACCAATCATTATGGGAAGAGAAGTTAATCTCCATCCATTGTTAGTATTATCAAGCTTCATATTCTTTGGAGCATTGTTTGGAATGACAGGGATAATTTTAGCTATTCCAATCACAGGAATTATAAAAACATCTTTTGAATACTTTGGTGAGTTAAAGAACAATAAAGTAGAAAAAGTTTAAAAAAAAGAAATAAATTTTGAGATTGACCCCTTTTGTAGTATAATAGTTTTTACACACCGATAAATACAAATACATAAATTGTATTTTATCAAAAAGGGGCATATAGAATGGAAAGAGCAACTGAAATAGTTAAGTATGCAAATTTAGAGCAATTAGAAAAGTATATGGAACTTATTGAAGTAAAAATGCATACCTTAGGGAAAAAACGTAAAAAGGATTTAAGTTTAGAATTGGAACACAGTATTTTAACAAAAAGATTTAATCAACTTCTAGATGAGTCTTAATAAGAAAACTTGCTGATTTTTACAAATGACAGGGATTATAGTTCATAATATTGTAAAAATTACTAATTTAGTAGATTAGTTTTTTCATTGGTAAAATAAGCAAAAAAAGAGATTGCAAATAAAAACATTCAGGAAAATCCTGAATGTTTTTTGTTATATATTAATCCTTACCATCAGTTAAGTCTTCAACTAGATCATCAACAAAGTCATCTACTTTATCTACAATCTCTTCAAGTTCTTCTCTAACCTTGTTAATTATTTTTATCATGATAAATACAACCAAAGCAACTATTATAAAGTCAAGAGAGTTTTGAATAAACCTACCATAGTATACAGCGTTTTCTGCGATGCCTTGAGCATCGTCAGCTTCTGTGATTACGTATTTGAAGTTTTCAAATCCTTCATCACCTAGAATTATACTTATAAGTGGCATTAAGATGTCTTTTACAAAACTATTAACTATCTTTGTGAACGCTGAACCTACAACAACCGCTATAGCTAACTCAATTACATTTCCTCTATTGATAAACTTCTTAAATTCTTCTACTAAACTTTTCATATGTTTTCCCCTTATCTAGTAATACTTGTCTTCATCATATGATTCTATAACTTCATCGTATGTTTTTTTCATATATGGAACTTCAATTACTGGAATCTTTCTACTAATAAGTAAGAACGAAAGAAGAAAACCTGATATTAGTCCGCCAACGTGTCCCGGGATACTAATCATTGGAGTTGCAAATGTAAAGACCATTTGCATTCCAATTAGAGCGTATACGCTCTTCCTTTCGGCTTTACGGATTAAATCGTGTCTGAATATAGATATATAGAATAAACACCCTAAGACAGCAAATATTGCACCACTCGCGCCAACTGTAACATCCCATCCAGGGACTGTTTCACTAGAACTTAATACTATGAACAAACTAGCTCCAAGACCCGCGACTATATAAAGTATCGCAAACTTTAATGGTTTTATTAGTCTTTCAAGTGTCCCACTTAAAACAAACAACCCAATAACTGTGTTTGATAAGAAATGTTCCATTGAACCATGTAGGAACATTACTGTGAATAATCTGTAGTATTCACCGTTCTTTACTAATACTGGATCTAATGCACCAAGACTTAGTAAGTTACTAGTACTAAACCCACCCTTTAGGTAGGTTACTATAACCATTAATAGTACTGAGAATATTAATGCAGTTGTGATTGGTGATTTTTTATAGAAGTCTTTTAAACTTCCGTAAGAACTAAAAATTGACATATCTTCACTCCTCTAAAAATTGAATTTCTTAAATAGTTTGGGATATATTCCAATCCCGATAAATGTTAATAGGAAGTATCTAATTGATGATAATACATCAAATAGATATGTTCCTTCATCAACGAATGGACTATATAGTAATTTTAAACCTATCTGAAGAGATAACATAATTACTATTCCAAGCACTAATCTTAGTGCTTTTTTTAATTTTGTAGTGTTTAAACTGAAATTTATATATTTCTTTTCATACATAACAGCGATTGCCATTCCTGACAATACACCAAATGCTTTAAATAGATCTTCACTACCAAGTATTAGAGTAACTGGTAATGATATAACCATAACAATGATATAAATTCTATGAAGTAATTTAGAATTTTCATGTATTTTATCATAAAAATAATGGATTAGATATCCTAAAATTAATCCAATTATAGCTGCGACTACTACATCTTCTAGGTAGTGTACTCCAAGGTAAATTCTTGACATCATCATTAATAATACTAAAATACTTGCGGTAACAAATATCCATTTCTTCTTAAGATAAAATGCTGCGCCATATAAAAATGTTGAGAACAATTGAGTGTGACCACTTGGGAAAGAATTCCCTGAAGAAGTGGTTGGTCTTAAGTTTTCAACCCTATTTGGGTATTCTGTGAATGGTCGAGGTGCATCAACTATTTCTTTTAAAGTATTATTGAAAACCATTGAAAATCCAAGGGATAAACCTAAAAATTCACCAAACTTCTTATTATATGTCCAATAGACAAACCCCATGATAGTGATATAGATATAATCTTCACCCATAAATGAAATCATATTGAAAAAGAAATCTAAGAAACCGTTACTAAATGATTGAAACCATTCTACAAATTCGATAGTTAATCCAAGTATATACATATTATTCCTCCTAACACTATTATTATTTTACAATCTTTGGAACCATAAATCAATAAAAAAAGGTAGACTCAGTCTACCTATAGTTTAATATGTATTGGTTCAAGTTCACAGTCATCTTTAAGTGATGTATCTCTCACTGAACATGAAGGGGCACTACAAGTTCCACACTTGTCTTCGGGTACTATTCCATCAGGGACAGGTGTATTCTTATTCATTAGATAGGTTAGTAAATATAATCCTATTACAATTATTAAAACTCCAGAGATTGCTAAAAATCCATTCATACTATCAACTCCTCATATATATTATATATTGAATTAAAAATAAGTAGTAGTAATGTGCTAATAATTATAAGTAGTATTCTAAATATTGTACTAAGTATTTAAAAGTTATTGGTGCAATAGTGTATCTATAAACTTAACTGAATCAACAGAAGGACAATTTACTAAACTTTCTTCTAGAGCTTCTTCATTAAACGCACAGCCTTCTAAACATTTTAAAAGACCCATTACATTCTCAAATGAATCAATGGAAACTCTATCTATGATTCCTTGTTTTATTATTAGAGTAATCATCATTCTATTATCAAACTCTTTTTTGATGATAAAATCTGGACTTTCTCCATAAATCCATTCCCATGTATCATATTTTTCTTTAATTATTTTATGTATTTTTGTTTTATCAATATAATCAAGCTCATACTTTTTATCAAATAAATCTTCTCCAATTAGTTTCCTAAGTAGAAGGTTCTTAAACTCTTTAATTGATAAGTCATCTTCAAGATGTTCTTTTAGGTTAGATATGTTTTTATGATTAATTATTACTTTGTTAAATTCGAACTCATTAAGAGCTGGTGCATCAAGCACCTGAGTTTGTTTTTCTAAATCAGTACTAAAAAACAAAACTCCATGGTGAATCATTTTAGTCTTATATAATCTTTGAGTGTTAAGAGATACTCTTTTGCCATTTAAACAAATATCGCCTGATTCTTCTAAATCACAAGTTATTCCTAACTCTCTTAAAAAGTCAAGAATAGGCTGAACAAACACTTGATGATTATTTCTGTTTTCAGCTAGATTTTTTACTATAAAAGAGTAATTGATTACCCCGTTATCGTGATATACAGTTTCACCACTTGTTAGTCTTCTATAGATTGGTAATTCATTATGATGTATATAAGGATAATTTAAATCTCTATAAGGATTCTGATCTCTACCAATAATAACGGTTTCCCTATTTTGCCATATTAAAAGAATATCTTCTTCGATATTCAAGTGTTTTAAAACGTATTCCTCTAAAGCCAAATTAAAAAGTGCGTTAGTTTCATTGCTAATAATAGTAAACATAATGTCACTCCTTATCTCCATATTCAATTTTATATTAAAATGATTAGAAATGCAAAAAATAATATACAAATAATAAATAAAAATTCATTAGCACTCTTAACTTGACAGTGCTAATAAAGTGCGATATAATAACAGTCGAGCATTAAAAATATATATACAGAGGTGAAGATTATGGCTAAAACAAAACAATTTAAAACTGAATCTAAAAAACTATTAGATTTAATGATTAACTCAATTTAT
>JAFLJX010000254.1 GCA_022712785.1 Mycoplasmatota bacterium
CGACCATGAGATGCTTGAATTGTTTAATTTTAGCGACTCTACTCCAACTAAGTCTGCTTTCGTCCAGGCCAGAGATAAGATTCTTCCCTATGTTTTTTCTCATGTTTTTTACGAGTTCAGTAGTTCTTTATGAAAACAAAAAAAATATAAAGGGTATAATTTATTGGCTGTTGATGGTACTAGTTTAGGTATATTTAGAAACTCATATGATTTAGAGACTTTTGTTTCTAATAAAACACATAAGGGTCACAATAAATTAATTCTTTCAGCGATGTTTGATTTGTTGAATAATACTTATACTGATGCGGTTATTCAACCCATTAAAAAGAAAGATGAACGTGGGGCTTTAATTAATATGTTACCGAATGTTAATGACAAGTCTATTATTGTTATTGATCGTGGATATGAAAGTTATAATGTTTTTGCTCATTTAGAAAACATAAATTCCAATTATGTTATGCGAGTTAAAGACATAAATAGTAACGGTATTTTATCTGGATTTAACTTCTTAGATGAAGAGTTTGATGAGTTGATTACTGTTAATGTTTCAAATTTCCAAAAAAAGCAATATAGGTTATTGTCTAACTATAGGTTTTCTCCATCAATTGCGAGATTTGATTTCTCTGATGTATATAACCCTGTATGCTCACTTACTTTCAGAGTTGTTCGTTTTCGTCTTAATTCAGGGAAATATGAATCTATTATCACGAACCTTTATGATGATTTCTCTTTTAATGAAATTAAGAAACTTTATCAAATGCGGTGGGGGATAGAAACGTCTTTTAGACAACTTAAATATGCTGTTGGGCTTACTAATTTCCATACAAAGAAAAAAGATAGTATTATTCAAGAAATTTTTGCACGTCTGACTTTGCACAATTTCTGCGAATCTATCGTCCAGAATACGATTCTTTTTAGCCGTACTTCCACACACAACTATAAAATCAACTTTACTAGAGCGGTTCAAGTATGTCGAAAATACCTGAGATTCTTTAATACTACCTTAATCAATGTCGAAACTTTAATTAGTAAATATCTCTCTATTGTACGAGAAAATCGATCCTTCGTTCGTAATCTCAAAACAAAGAGTTTCACAAGCTTCGTTTATAGAGTATCATAATCTATTACTTTTCTTAATGAAATTAACCGAATTCTATTAATTTGGCATTTGATATTTTAGTTTGTCATTTATTAAAAAATTCCATATTAACTTAACGACATTGGCTTCTGTAGTTTTTTTATGAAATAGGGACATATCCGCACTGTTCAAAATAGTGAAAAAATGGAATAATTAAGTCAATAATAGATAAAGGAGATGATATATGCATCTACATGTATCAATGAAATACTTTATAAAACGAAGAATAATTCTAATTAAATAGAAATTAAGAAATGGAGAAAAATATGAAGAAGATATTAATTGTTTCAATAATAATGCTTTTAGGAATATTAAGTAATGCACAATTAGTAAGTGCTGCAACCCAGTATGCTGATTTGACAAAGATGCTAGATGAAGCTGATGAAGTGTTATTACACCACCCAACAGAGTATTCTTATGTCAATACAACTAAATGGTCAGGAGATGAATACGACTTAATAGATAATTATCCTTCGTATCAATTTTGGAAAACAGATCATGACCATAGGTATTATAAGTTTATTGTTCAAAAAGATGCTGATATAACTATCACATTATCATCTCTCCCTTCAGGAACAAATTATGATATAAAATTATATACTGAAGATGCAGGATACTTAGGACGTTCAGTCAATTCTGGAACGACCACAGAAACGATATCTAAGAACTTAGCACCTGGAGTATATTATATATTCGTTTATAGCTATGATGGATATAACAACTCTGACACATTCCACTTATCAGTAGATTATACAAAAGAATCATATGCAACATATAGACTCGACATGATGCAGGGCACTTATGACGTTGCGGTATGGGAAAGTGATTTATTACCAAAAGATGATCAATTTACAGACTTTAATCTGCCAATGGAATGTACTCCTTCTGACGGAGCAGGAAGCACATCACCAAGATATATGGACATGCAACTATTAGATGGATATCCTGGTAGTGATAAATACAACACAAGAACATTTTTCATAATAAATACAGATTTAAACGATGCAATAAAAATAGCTTTAGAAGAAGCAATAACCACTGTTGAATGGGATTCGTTTGTAGAAGATGCAGTGATTACAATGTCCTTTTTTGCATCAAGTGTGGTTATTACAGGTCCTACTGGGGGAATACTTTCAACAGTATTTGGAGGGTTTCAAACACTTTCCGGAGTAGTACTAGCTTTTGGAGTAAACTCACCATCAAATAATACATTACAAGAACTAAATTCTGCTGTTACTGCATTAGAATCTGGAAAGGTTATAGGGTTTCAACAAAGCTTGGTAATTTATAGTCAAATGATATCTATTAATGATATATGTCAAATACCAGTTTTAGATTATTATTTTTCTGGAATAGTATATGCAGAAAATTATTTGTATGAAGAGATGCATGAATTCGGAGGAAGTTATACTTTTTATACTGATATTTCAAGCATACAAAGCGAACTAGAAACACTATTTACTCAAAGTAAAAGAAGTTGGTTACCATAAAAATACCTTGAAATATACAGGAAAACAGTTTAAAATAAGTTGGGGTGATTTATAATGAAAAAAAACATGATATTTAATAATTTCGTATCAATAGCATTAGGATTATTAATCATATTAATCATAGTAACAATGTCTAAGATTGAAATATTACAGGAAGATTGGTTTTTTATTTTAAGTTATTTTTTAAGTGTTATTTTAAGTTTGATAGTACTAATACTTTCTTATAATAATAAAAAATCTCATTGGTATATTTCTATATTTTATATGCTTTTACTTCTAGTGATTGGGATTGAGTTTTTTTCCACTATTTATAATATTGCTATTAGATACTTGTTTTTAACAAATGCCATCATATTCCTTTCAATATTTGTTTATGGAACTTCAGAAATTCAAAAAGATAGAAAATAGTTCAGAACTAATTTGATTAATATGGATAGTAAATGAGACACTTTACTATTTAAACGATGGTTCATAATTATTTTGAAATAATAAGATGTTAGTAGATACATAAAGAAATGTATTTTCTAACATCTTTTTATATACTAAAATTAAATGAGTGGGCTGGATGGAAAATTCAAGTGGTGGACATTTTATGAATCTATGCTAAGCGATATACATTGTAGCTAAATTATTGACTATTTTATATAAGCGAAGAAAAAATACACTACTAAAACAAAAGACGAGAAATTCTCGAAGGCACTGAAAAACTAAGGTAATAAGAAAAGAGATAAAAGTAAGCGTCAAATCTTAGGTGTATTCCCTTAGAAACAATACTTTGATAAAATACCACTATAAAGGTGATGTTTTTAATGAATCCAGAAATAAATCAAGAAGAAAAATGGCGAAAGCTTCTACTAGAACATAAAACAACAGATATGACAATCAAATCATACTGTAAAATAAATGATGTGAAAGTACATCAATTTACGTATTGGCGTAATAAGATTGAAAGAGGAATAGTTAGGGAA
>JAFLJX010000223.1 GCA_022712785.1 Mycoplasmatota bacterium
TATTTAATAAAAGCATATGCCTTTGATGGCACAGTAAGAATTTATACAGCAGTAACTACTAATTTAGTTGCACACGCACAAGAAATACATGATCTATGGCCCACTAGCGCAGCAGCTCTAGGTAGGCTTTTAACAGTATCAGTTATTATGGGAGCAATGTATGCAGAAAACCAAGAACTCACAATTAGAGTTGAAGGAGACGGCCCAATTGGAAGTATGGTTTCAACTACAACCAACAAGGGCGAGGTAAGAGGTTATGTGAATAATCCTCATGTTTTTTTACAATACAATAGCGGGAAACTTAATGTTGGACAATCTGTTGGAAATGGATTTATACATGTTACAAAAGATTTGAAAATAAGAAATATGTTTACTAGCTCTTCTGAAATTCAAACAGGAGAAATAGCTGAAGACTTTGCATATTATTTTACTGCTAGCGAGCAAATCCCAAGTGCTGTTGGATTAGGAGTTTTAGTAAATGATGACAATAAAATTCTTAGTAGTGGAGGATTTATTTTACAAGTTATGCCTGGTTGTAAAAAAGAAACTATTGATAAAATTGAAAAAATAATAAGCAATTTAATACCTGTAAGTGAGATGATTGAGAAAGGTTATACTCCCGAAAATATTATGAATGAAATTTCTGGAAACAGTTATCAACATCTTCAAACATTAGATTTAAAATACCAGTGTACTTGTTCACGAGAAAAGTTTGAAAAGGGGTTGATTTCTCTAGGGACAGAACAGTTAAATGAAATAATTTTAGAAGACAAAAACATCGAAACAGTGTGTCATTTTTGCAACACAAAATACAATTTTACTGAAGAAGATTTAAAAGGTTTTATAAAAGAAATTAAATAAAGAGAGAGTCCTTCCCAAACTTTTTTTATTTATAAAAAAGCAAAATAGAACATTATTTGTAATGAATAAATTTAATAATTAAAAATAATATTTTGTAAAAACTCTAACAATTTTTGTGTCATTAGATCAATTTAAAAACGGTATCAAAAAACCTTTATTAGGCGATTTCCCATCTATACTTTCAATGTTTGAGCCTTGTATAGTTTGCATTCCATACTATTTATAAAAAACACGATGTGTCATTTACTGTTTTTTTTGTCACACTGTTTTCTTTCTTCTTTTTGTTTTTTTATATGTTTAAATGTGACGATTCTATTTATTTCTTGTTTATAATTATTCTTGTTTATAAAAAGATACAGCCCTATTTTTTTGGACTGTATCTTTTTATATAACTTTTAAATATTTTTTTATTTCCCACTCAGTAACACTCGTTCTAAAATCTTCCCATTCTTTTGTTTTTGCATCTATAAATCTATCTACAATATGCGGACCTAATGCTTCTTTAATTAACGTATTTTTTTTCAATTCTTTAATTGCATCTTTTAAATTCTCAGGTAAATTTTCTATGCCTAAGGCTTCTCTTTCTTCTCTATCAAGTTCATATAAATTTATGTAAACTCTTTCCTTACTTTCCATTTTCTTTTCTATTCCTTCTAAACCACTTGCTAAAATTGCTGTCATTGCTAAATATGGATTTGCTGATGGATCTGCACTTCTAATTTCTGTTCTTGTTGCTTCTCCTCTTTTTGCTGGAATTCTTATCATTGCTGATCGATTTGCATCGCTCCATGAAATATAACATGGTGCTTCATACCCAGGAATTAATCTCTTATATGAGTTTACAGTTGGATTCGTTATTGCAGTAAATGCTCTTGCATTATTCATAATTCCAGCTATCCAATATAATGCGGTTTTACTTAATCCAATTTCTCCATCAGGATCATAAAATGCATTATTTCCATCTTTGTCACGTAATGAACAATTTATATGCATTCCTGATCCATTTATCTCAGAAATAGGCTTAGGCATAAATGTAGCATGTAGTCCATGTCTTTTAGCAACAACTTTCACTACCAGTTTGAATGTTTGTAAATTATCGCAAGCTTCAAGTGCGTTTTCAAATTCAAAGTTTATTTCATGTTGCCCTGGAGCCACCTCATGATGTGATGCTTCCATGTTGAATCCAATTTTTTCCAATTCTAATACTATATCTCTTCGACAGTCTTCTGCTCCATCAAGGGGAGCAAGGTCAAAATATCCACCATTATCGTTAAACTCTAACGTAGGAATCCCATTGCTGTCAAGTTTGAACAAGAAAAATTCCGGTTCTGCTCCAATATTGAATGCTGTAAACCCCATATCGTTCATTTTTTGAAGACCTCTTTTTAAAACCAATCTTGGGTCTCCTTTAAAAGGTTCCCCATTTGGTAAATATACATCACAAATCAATCTAGCTACTTTTCCATAAGTTGTCGTTTCCCATGTAAGTACTAGCCAAGTTTTTAAATCTGGTCTTAAATACATGTCTGCTTCTTGAATTCTTACAAATCCATCAATTGAAGATCCATCAAACATAATTTGATTATTTAAAGCAACATTTAGAATCCTTGCAGGAATTTCAACATTTTTTATAACTCCATGAATATCTGTAAACATTAACCTAATATATTTTACATTTTCCTCTTCTGCATTTTTTAATATACCTTTTTTTGTAAATTCCATAATATCACTCTTCCTAATATAATAAAAAATGGTGTCAAAAATATGCATTCGCATAATTTACACCATTGTTTTTATATTCATTATTTTGTGTTAGACACCATTGTCTTTTCTATAATTATAGTAAGGTTCAAATTAAAAGTCAATCTTATTTTTAATGATACGTTCTGCAGTCATTTTCTTTGAAAGCCTTAAATCCATTGCTTTTTTTTGAATAAATTGATGGGAATCAGCTTCACTATACCCTTTTTTAGATAAAATACGTTTTGCATTATTTATCAAATTTATCGTGTTTATTTGGCCTTCTAATTTGAAAATTTCAGAATTTAGATTAAAAATCTCTTTTAAATACTTTTCTGAGAGATGTAAAACATTTGATAATTCAACATCCAAAGATTGTTCATTTACAATACTAAAATACAAATTATTTAGGACATTATAAAATTGTCCTACAGATACTTTATTATTTATAAAAATGACTAATACTTTTTGCTCTAATACAATTTGCTCAATTATTTTTGATAGATTTAAAATTTTATTTTGGTATGTGAAAATAATAGTATCGTATTTCTTGATGGAATTTAATGTGAACTTTTCTATAAAATCTCCATTGATTTTACTGTTCTTTAAAATTCTATCAATTTTAATATCCATATTGCCACTATTTTTTATTACTGCAACTCTCATAAAATCACCCCTTTGTGATAAGAGTCCTTTTACTAATAATTTAGTGGATATTTTGTTGTTAAACTTTTTACAACTTCTCTTACTTGTTCTAAAATTAATTCATCTTCAGGATTTGTTAAAGATTTATGAATACATTCTGCAATTGTCTTCATATCTTCAAGTTGGAATCCTCTTGTTGTAATTGCAGGAGTTCCTAATCTTACTCCACTTGTGATAAATGGTTTTTCTGTGTCGTTTGGTACAGTATTTTTATTTGAAGTGATATTTACACTATCTAATATCTTTTCTGCATCTTTTCCGGTAAGACCTGTTAGTGATTTTACCTCTAATAGAATTAAATGATTATCAGTTCCACCAGATACTACCTTAAATCCTAATTTTTCAAGCTGCTTAGCAAATTCTGCAGCATTTAATACTACGTTATGTTGATATTCTTTAAATTCAGGTTGTGATGCTTCTTTAAAAGCTACAGCTTTAGCTGCTATTACATGCATAAGTGGTCCACCTTGAATTCCAGGGAAGATAACTCTGTTTATCGATTTATATATTCCAAAATTATTGGTTAAGATAATCCCTCCACGAGGACCTCTTAATGTTTTATGTGTTGTGGAAGTTACTATGTCAGCATATGGACATGGATTCATGTGTTCTCCAGCTGCGACTAATCCAGCGATATGAGCCATATCTACCATTAATAATGCTCCAACTTTATCTGCAATTTCTCTAAATTTTATAAAGTCTAGTTTTCGTGGGTAAGCGCTAGCTCCAGCCACTATTAAGTTGGGTTTAGTTTCAATAGCAATTCTTTCTAATTCATCATAATCAATTTGTTCAGTTACATCATCTACGCCATAACTAACAAACTTGTAATCAATCCCACTAAAACTCATTGGATGTCCATGAGTTAAATGTCCACCATGGTCTAAACTCATCCCAAGAACTGTGTCTCCAGCTTTGATAACAGCTCTATAAGCACCCATATTAGCTGTCGAACCAGAATGTGCTTGAACATTTGCATATTTAACATTAAATAATTTTTTAACTCTATCTCTAGCTAAGTTCTCAGCTAAATCTACAAATTCACACCCACCATAATATCTTCTGCCAGGGTAACCTTCTGCATATTTATTTGTTAATACACTTCCTTGAGCTTCTAAAACATCTTTAGAAACAAAATTTTCACTAGCTATTAATTCAATATGTGATTCTTGTCTTCCTTTTTCTAACATTATTGCTTCATAAAGCTCTAAATCATTATTTTTCAAAGTACCCATTATTATTTCTCCTCTTCATTTAGAATATATACTCCTTGATTTTCATTAAAATTTACAATAACCTTTTCAGAACTACTTGTTGGAATATTGCTCCCAACATAATCTGCCCTAATTGGAAGTTCTCTATGTCCCCTATCAATTAAAACAGCTAATTGAATTTTATCAGGTCTTCCTAAATCGATAACCGCATCCATACTAGCTCTAACTGTGCGACCCGTAAATAAAACATCATCAATTATTATCACATTTTTGCCAGTTAAATCCAAGTCTAAATTTTTAAACTCATTAACATCTAAATCATCTCTATATCCGGTAATATCCAGTTCATATACTGGAATTTTTAAATTCTCAAATTTCTCAATGTTTTCCCCAATTATTATTGCCAGAGGAACACCTTTTCTCATAATTCCAAGAAAAACAAGATTACTAAGATCATTATTTCTTTCAATAATCTCGTGTGAAATTCTTCTAATAGTACGTATCATCTTATTTCCATCTATAATTTCTTTCAATATATCACCAACTGTCTTATAACTATTTTAGAAGATTTTTTGTCTAATGTAAATACTTTCTTTTTAGAGATAATGATAATATATGTTGGTATTTTATTTAAAGGCATATCATAGTTTTATATACAAACTATTTATCTTTGATATTCGTTAAGGTGAACTAATTATTCGCTTTTTACCCAAAAACTGTTTTTACAAGTGAAACTATACTCACAGATGCTCATAGAGATTCATAAATCTATCTTTAAGCCTGTTTTAGTCTTAAAAAGTACAAATACCCATTTTTTGTAAAAAAATAAGGAGTGGCTAAATACGCCACCCCTTATATATTTTAAATTTAGAAATGTATTAAACAGCGTTAAGAATAAAACTTATTAAGAATAATATTCCTAATGCATACATCATTTTATTAACTTCTTTAGCTCTACCTTGAGCAACCATTACGATTGGGTAGAAAATAAATCCTACAGCAATACCTTGATTGATTGAGAATGCTAATATCATGAAAATAATTGTTAAGAATGCTGGAATAACGATAGCTTTGTCAGTCCAATCAATTTCTTTAAGTTGTCCAACCATTAAAGCACCAACCATTACTAAAGCCATTGCAGTAACTGGACTATAGAATAATGTAGTAACTGGATCAAATACACCATTTACAACACTAAGTAGAGGATATGCGAATACAGATAATATGAATAATAGAGCAACTACAACACTTGTAAGTCCTGTACGTCCACCTTGTTCTATTCCTGTAGCTGATTCAATATATGAAGTAACGTTTGAAGTTCCTAAAAGAGCTCCAGTCATTGTTCCAATTGAATCTGCAAGTAAAGCTTTCCCAGATCCTTGTAATTCACCGTTTTCATCTAGTAAACCACCTTGGTTACCAACAGCAATTAAAGTACCCGCTGTGTCGAAGAAATCAACAAATAATAATGTAAAGATAATTCCAAATACTTCTGGATGTTTGAATAACTCACCAAAGCCACTAAATGCAGCAAAGAATGTTTCACCAGCTCCAGTAAATACAGTTTTAAGAGCGAAATCTGGGTTACTTAAATCTAAAGTAGGCATTAAGTGAGACCATGAAGTATCAAATAATCCTAGAACCATACCAACAACTGCAGTAGCTGCAATCGCAATGATTAAAGCAAATCTGTTACCCATAGAATAAAGTATAACTACTAAGATAATTCCAAATACAGCTAATAATACTGCTGGATGAGAAAAGTCACCTATTCCAACTAATGTAGCTGGATTTGCAACGATAATTCCTGCATTCTTTAATCCGATAAATGTAATAAAGAACCCGATTCCTGCACCAATTGCAAACTTTAAGCCTACAGGTATAGAGTTGATAATAATTTTTCTTAATCCTGTTACCGAAATGATAAAGAATAATAAACCAGAAACGAACACTGCTGCTAATGATGCTTGCCAAGTTAATCCATACGTAAACACTAATGTATAAGTGAAAAACGCATTTAGTCCCATACCAGGTGCTAATGCAACAGGTAAGTTAGCTAAGAATCCCATTACTAATGTAGCAATTGCTGCTGCGATTGCAGTTGCAAAGAATACTCCACCAAGTGGTACACCGGCACTACTTAACATAAATGAGTTAACTGGTAAAATGTAAGCCATTGCTAAGAATGTAGTAAGACCAGCAATAAGCTCAGTGCTAATTTTAGTTCCTCGTTCTTCTAACTTGAAAAAACTTTTAATAAATTCCATTAAAAAAATCCTCCATCTTCTATTTTTTTGCCAGAATCGTCAATTTCAAAAAAAAGGGCGAATTTCTCAAGTAATAAAAAAAATATCATAGATTCGCATTTACTGAGCGATTAGAGATAATCAACCTTATTTTTGACTATATATGATACTAACTAAGTTCAATTGTATCAAAAATATTAAAAAAAAACAATACTTTTAGGTTCAAAGTAATTGTATTTTTTTTATTTAAGAGAAAGCGCTTTTATATAACGCCCGTTTAGATAATACAGTAATCCAATTGAACTAGAAAATAATGATAAAATAATTATGCCACTCACCATCCAAAAATTTTGAGGTAATAAAATTATCAAAACATCTGTATTATAAAGAAGCCAATCATCATTTGTGAAGAATATTTGGTGAAAAGCTGTAAACGCTGCATTAAAATCAATTATCAAATACCCTCCAACAAACAAGACAAATAACAATGGACCTAAGTATATTGATTTATATGTTTTATATAATTCATTTTTATCAACCTTAAACATCATATAGGACAAGGAAACCGCTGTAATAAGGGAAATAATAGCTGCAACTCTTAGGTACGTATATAACTTTTTAACATCAACCATATGACTAATTTCAATATCTCTTAATATTACTGAGTCATCATTTTCATTAACTCCAAACTCTAAATTATCATATCTATAATTCAAATATCCTGCAATTCTATCTACAGCATAATCATGATCAAAAAAGACATTATCATGACTATCATATATTCCTTTAGATAATAATAAATAAGGTTTAGATGTTAGAAATGATGCGAAAAGTATTAATAAAAAGAATGGTACAGTGATCCATATCGCTACTTTTGATATTTTCATAATATTTACCTCTTTATTCTGATTTAATGACCAAACAATTAAGTTTGGTCATTAAATTCCTACTCTTTTATATATAGTATCTACGTTTTTCAAGAAGAAATCAATATTAAAGCATTCTTCAATTTCTTTGTTGCTGAGTATTTTACAAACGTTTTTATTCCCTAATATTAATTCTTTGAATTGAAGATTATCATTAAAACAAGTCATTGAAATAGGTTGCACTAGATCATAGGCTTCTTCTCTGGATAATCCCTTATCTATAAGGTTTGTAAGAACTCTTTGTGAGAAGATAACTCCGTTAGTTTTGTAGATGTTTTTATACATTGTGTCTTCGAAAACTGTTAGATTATTGAGAACTTTTGTGTATCTATTTAGCATATAATCAATCAACATAATTCCATCAGGAATTATAATTCTTTCAACGCTAGAATGAGAGATATCTCTTTCATGCCATAAAGGTACATTTTCATAGGATGCAATCATGTATCCTCTTAAAACTCGTGATAACCCTGATATATTCTCAGATGCTATTGGGTTTCTTTTATGAGGCATTGCACTTGAACCTTTTTGTCCTTTGCTAAAAAACTCTTCTACTTCACGAACTTCAGTTCTTTGAAGATGTCTAATTTCAGTTGCTATTTTTTCTAATGTAGCACCAATTAAAGCTATTTCTGCCATATATGCAGCATGGCGATCTCTCTGAAGTACCTGTGTAGAAATTTTCGAAGAATTAATCCCTAGTTTATTACAAACATAATCCTGAACAAAAGGTGGTGTGTTAGCGAAATTACCAACTGCTCCACTTATTTTCCCAGCTTCTATGTCTTTTCTTACACTTTTAAATCTAACTAAATGTCGGTTAATCTCTTCATACCAAAGAACCCATTTTAACCCAAAGGAAGTAATATCAGCGTGAACTCCATGTGTTCTTCCAATACAAGGAGTTTTTTTATAAAGAATTGCTTTTTCTTTCAGTACTTTTTGGAACTTTATCAAATCATCTAATAATATATCGTTTGCTTGTTTGTAGATATAACCATTTGCTGTATCAACAACATCTGTAGAAGTTAATCCATAGTGGACCCATTTTTTTTCTACACCTAAATATTCACTAATATTTCTAGTGAAAGCAACTATATCATGTTTAGTAGTTTGTTCAAGTTCTTCTACTCTTTTAACGCTAAATTTAGCGTTTTCCCTTATTTTATCAACATCTTTTTTTGGTATTATTCCTAATTCACTCCATGCTTCTAACGAATATAATTCTACTAGTAAGAATGCATTGAATTTAGCAGTAGAAGTGAATAGTTTTTGCGTTACTTCTCTGCTATATCTTTCAATCACGCTCCAAGAATCCTTTTGAAACATTCAATAGTGTTTTGTAATAAAGATGTAATAGTCATAGGTCCAACTCCACCTGGAACTGGTGTAATATAAGATGCTTTATCTTTACATCCTTCAAAGTCAACATCCCCAACTAATTTACCTTCAGCTGTTCTGTTTACACCTACATCAATTATAACTGCTCCTTCTTTCACCATATCAGCGGTAACTGTATTAGCTCTACCAACAGCAGCAATTATAATGTCAGCTTGCAAACATTTTTCTTTAAGATTTTGAGTTCTTGAGTGAGCTATAGTAACTGTTGCATGTTTACCCATTAATAACATAGCTGCGGGTTTACCCACTATGTTACTACGACCGATAATGATTGCGTCTTTTCCTTTTAATTCAATATTTTTGCTTTCAAGCATTGTCATAATGCCTTTAGGTGTTGCAGGCAATATACATTTTCTTCCTAGGTGCATATAAGCTACGTTTAATGGATGAAATCCATCAACATCTTTTGAAATATCAATTGCATCAATCACTTTGTCTTCATCAATGTGTTTAGGTACTGGTAATTGTACTAAAATACCATGAACTTCATCATCATCATTGTATTGCTTAATTACGGCTAATAATTCTTCTTCAGAAATGTCTGCATCTCTTCTATCAACAGTACTAAGCATACCTGCTTTTAAACAACCTCTATGTTTAGCTTTAACGTATGATTGGCTTGCTGGATCTTCTCCAACTAAGATAACTACAAGGTGGGGAACAGCTCCATATTGCGCTTTCAATGCCTCAACTTCTAATCTTACTTCTTCTCTAACTTCTTTTGATAAAACTTTACCACTAATAATTTCTCCCATAATTTATTTCTCCTTTCAAGAGGTATAGATAATATAAATGATACTATCTATATGATTGTTTTTATATATTATTAACTTTTATTATTATATCATTTTTTAGGTAACATTTATATAAGAAAAAGATAATCAATAATCTGATTATCTTTTTTTTGTCTTCTATTAGCCATTACAAATATAATTTACCATACTTCTCTTTTAAATATTTAATATAATACTTAGAATCAAATTCTTCTCCTGTAACTTCTAATAATAATTCCTTAGGTGTTTTACTAGATCCAAATTTGTGAATCTTTTCTTTTAGCCAATCATTAATTACTTTTATATTGTTGTCTTTTACAAGACCTTCAACATCAATTTCCTTAATCATAGTATAATAAAATTGGGCGGAATATGCACTACCTAAGGCATAAGTAGGGAAATATCCTATTAATCCAGCACTCCAGTGTACATCTTGTAATACACCTTCAGCATAGTCTTTTGGTTCAATTCCAAGGTATTCTACCATTTTATCATTCCATAGCTTCGGAAGTTCATCTATGGTTACTTCATTATTCATAATCATTCTTTCAATTTCATATCTAACCATGATATGCATTGGATATGTTAATTCATCAGCTTCAACTCTAATAAATGAAGCTTCAACTTTGTTAACTCCTCTATAGAAGTCATCTAATGACACTTCTTTTAATTGTTCTGGGAATATTTCTAACAATTTAGGGTAATGTGCTTCCCAAAATTCGATACTTCTTCCTATATTGTTTTCATAGAATCTAGATTGAGATTCATGAATACCCATTGAAGTTCCACCATTAAGTGTAGTATCATCCCATTTAGGATCAATTTGTTGTTCATATGTAGCATGACCTAATTCATGAATTGCAGCAAATATTGAACTAAACATAAAGTTCTCTAAATATCTTGTTGTGAACCTAACGTCAGTACTATGTGTGTTCCAAGTAAATGGATGAACACTCTCTTTCATAAGGCCAGATTCTTTATCAAAACTCATTACATCTATCAAATATTCAGCAAATTCTTTCTGTTTATCTCTAGGATAAAAATCTGTAATAAAGTTGTCATTTAGCGATTTACCACTGTTTAGTACCTCTTTTACAAATGGTACAAGATCCTTTTTTAAAGTATTAAAGAATTCATCATATTCTTTCATACTCATTCCTTCTTCATAATCATCTAACATCACATCATATGGGTGATCTACTTTGTTATAATACTTAACAAATTTCTTATTAAAATTAAATATTTGTTCTAAATTCCCTTTGAAAGATTCATAATCATTATTTTCTTTAGCATCTTCCCATTCTCTTTGAGATAAACCTATAAGCTTGTTGTATTCAACGAACTCATTTTTGGGAATATTTATGATCTTGTCTAAGTTTTTCTTTGCTTTTCTAATCTCTCTTTTGGAGATATCATCTAACTCATTTATTACTTTAAATAAGCCATTTACCACGTCTTGAAACTCTTGATTTGTTTGTAGATTAAATAATTCTCCACTTATTACCCCAAGCATTTCTGAACGTCTTTTAAAAGCTCCTCTAGGCGCCTCGGTACCTGAATCCCATCCAGATAATTGAAGTACATACATGTATGCTTTTTGTTTAGTTATCAATTCATTGAATTTATTCATTAATTCCACATTATCACTCCTTTAGTATATTATACACTATTCTTAGTG
Organism: Mycoplasmatota bacterium; assembly: GCA_022712785.1. Taxonomy (GTDB): domain Bacteria; phylum Bacillota_I; class Bacilli_A; order Izemoplasmatales; family Izemoplasmataceae; genus JAFGXW01. The sequence continues at coordinate 11,545 of JAFLJX010000223.1, forward strand.
ATTAGTTAATTTTAATATCTCCTGATAATGTTCTTTTACTTTTTACATTTATTACTCTAGTTTTATCATCGTTTTCAATTTCTACATCTCCACTCACTGATTTAAGTGTTAGATCATTAACATAGAAATTTCTTCCTTCTACATCCCCGCTCACTGTTTTAAAAGACGCTTCTTTGCACTCAACTGCGTGTAATTCAACATCTCCACTTACAGAATTAATATACAGATTATTCTCTAAAATTCCATTTTGTAGTTCAACATCACCATTTACAAGTGATATATCAAATGATATTGCCTTAAATCCATTCATTTCAATATCTCCATTTACCAAACTAAATTTTGCTTCTCCTAAGTTAACATTCGAAATTTCAATATCTCCATTTGTACTTTTGTGATTGAACTTGTCAACAGTTAATCCATTTAATTCAAAGTCCCCAGATATAGTATTATATTTGAATCCTTCAGCTTTAAGTTCTTTTGGAAATAAAACTAAGAAACCCGCACCATTATTATTGGTATATATATTCCCAAATAATTTCTTATTACTTTTTCTTTTTAAAGTAAATTTATTACTTGAAAAACCTATTTCATATTTATCAAGTTCCTTTATATTTTTTTGATAAACTTGAATACTCTCTCCTTCATAATAAGTCATTATAAAATTATCATTCACAAGAGAAATTTCAAATTCTTTTATGTCTGAAATAGCGGTAAATGTCTCAACAAAGGTATATTTATCTAAATCATAATTGACTATGCTTTCAACTTCATCTAGGTTAATTTCTGATGATAATGAATTTAAATCACTATATATTTCCGTTGCTACTTTTGAAGGTTCACCAAATTTTAGTCTTAATTCATCCTCATTTAGTCCTTCTTCTTTTGCTGCTTCCATCATTTCTTTATGATCTTCAAGTATTTCCTTAATTTCCTTAGGACTTACATTAAGTCTTTGTAATTCTTTTTCCAAATCTTTCAAAAATTTGTTCATTCTTTTTTCCTCCTTTATTTAAAATCTCATATACTCCA
>JAFLJX010000230.1 GCA_022712785.1 Mycoplasmatota bacterium
ACCAGGAACTTTATTCGTAAGATTAATTATGGGATTTGTTGTTGGGTGGATTTCTCAATCCAAACTAGGACAAGGTCACAACATTTATAAAAATGTATTAGGAATAATCCTTGGTGGTCTTGTAATGATTATTGGATATTATCTTTATGAAGCTATATTTTTAACATCATTCGGAGCTGCATCACTTAGTTTTTTTGGTAATGGAGCACAGATTTTAATTGGTCTTTTCTCATTAGTAATTATTAAATATATACCAAATCCATTAGAAGATAAAAATGGATTCAAATAAGATAGACTTTAAGTTTATCTTATTTTTTGATATAATTAATTAAAACATAAATAGATATATGAAGGAGTGTAATAAAATGGTTGATTTTACTAATAAAAAATATTTAAAACTTAAACAAGATAATAGTTATGGATCTAAAGTGGAAGAGTTAATAGTTCCGGGTGAAGAAATCATCGACTCATATAAATCTTTACGTGATGGATTAGTATTTACCACTAAAAGAATTATAGTCGTAAATAAAAAAGGAAAACTAGGTAAAAAGGTTGATTATTCTAGTTTACCATATTCTAAATTCAGTTCTTATTCAGTAGAAACTGCAGGACATTTTGATTTAGACGCAGAGTTGCAAATCATAATTAGTGGTGTTGGACTTTTAACTTTTGAGTTTAAAGGTAAAAGCGATATAAAAGCAATCTCTAGACATATTACTCAGGCAATAATTTAATTATTGACAAAGCTAGACATATGGTTTATCTTTTTCATTGGATAAAGTGAATATAATTATAAATTAAGGGGTGTATGTATGCATATATTTATAACAGGTGGTTCTAAAGGTATTGGACGCGGAATGGTTGTTGAATTTTTAGGAAAAGGACACAATGTTTCGTTTACTGGAACAAGTGAATCAAGCGTGTCAAAATCAAGTTCAGGATTAAAAGGTAAGTTTTTGGGATTAGTATGTGATGTGAGAATTATGAAAAGTATTGAAATGGCTAAAGATTCAGCTATCGCAAAATTTGGACTTATTGATATTTGGATAAATAACGCAGGTGTTGGGCAACCTCCTAAATATTTTTCTGATTTATCTGAAGATGATATAAGAGAAGTAATTGATGTAAATGTTTACGGTACTATTTTAGGTACTAATGTTGCTTTGAAAGAAATGAAAAAGCAAAAACATGGAATAGTATACAATATGGAAGGCCTTGGAAGTGATGGTAGAAAGATCCCTAAAACTATTGTATATGCATCTAGTAAAAGATTCCTAAGATATTTTAGTAATGCTGCTAACAAAGAATTAGATGGCAATAAAGAAGTATTTGTTGGGACAGTTTCACCAGGAATGGTATTTACTAACTTATTAATGAAAGATAGTACTCCTGAAAGTATGAAGACTATTAATATTCTTGCTAATACGGTTGAGGAAGTTACTCCTTTCATAGTTGAAAAAATGATTAATGGTAAAAAGAACATAAATTGGTTAACTAGAAGAAAAGTAGTATTGAAATTTATTACAAATGTGTTTAAGAAAAAGAAATAATACAATAGTCTTTCTTATAAATACTGTTGTGTTATAATAACGTGGGTGATTTTATGGAAAATATATTTGATTTTACAATGAGTGAACTCGAAGACAGATTAGTTAATAAAGGTTACAAAAAGTTTAATGCTAGACAAGTCTTTGAGTGGTTATATAAAAAGAAAGTTTCTAAATTTGAAGACATGTCAAATCTTAGTAAAAAATTAAGAGAATACTTAATTAATAATTATGAGTATGCAACGCTAGAAGTTGAAACTCATCAATCTTCAAAAGATGGAACTGAAAAGTTCTTATTTAGACTCGAAGATTCTAATTTAATTGAGACAGTATTAATGAGACATGATTACGGAAATAGCGTTTGTGTTACAACTCAGTTAGGTTGTAATATTGGATGTAGTTTTTGTGCATCTGGGCTTCAAAAGAAAAAAAGAGATTTAGGTGCTCATGAAATAGTTCTTCAAGTACTTAAAGTTGAACAATTAACTAAAGAAAGAGTTAGTCATGTTGTAGTTATGGGTATTGGAGAACCATTTGATAATTATTTAGCTACAATGAGATTTGTAGATATAATCAATAATCCTTATGGTCTTGAAATTGGTGCTAGACATATTACTATCTCAACAAGTGGATTAGTTCCTAAAATTAAAGAATTCGCAAATGAGGAAAAACAAGTTAACTTAGCAATAAGTTTACATGCTCCAACTAATGCGATTAGATCTAGATTAATGAAAATTAACGATACATATAGTATTGAAGAACTTATTCAAGCATCAAAAGATTATGTTGAAAAGACAAACAGAAGAATTACTTTTGAATATATCTTACTTGATGGAATAAATGATGATTTAAAACAAGCTAATCAATTAAGTGATTTATTAAGAGGAATTAACTGTTATGTCAATTTAATTAGATATAACTATGTTGCAGAATTCGCATATAGAGGAAGTAGTGAAGAGAGATCTAATGAGTTTTATCTTCAACTTAAAAGAAGAGGAATTAACGCTACTTTGAGAAAAGAAAAAGGCGGAGACATTGATGCTGCCTGTGGACAACTAAGAAGTAAGAAGGTTTAGAAAAATAAGTGAGGGATTGGAGTGCATATGAAAAAGTATTATGTAAGTTTCAGGAGTTATGGACTAATTTCTGTCATATTACCAGTAATTTTCATTCTTAATGGTATCTTAGTGTTAACTAGTGAAAATGATTATGGTGGATTTATGGGAAAAGTAAAATTATATACTAATATTATGTGGGTAATAATGGGATTAGTATTCATTGTTCAAGCCTATAGGATTTTTACAAAAAGAGTATACTTGGGAATAAATGAACAAAACATAATATATAAATTCACAAGAAAAGGAATTACATTCGACTATAGTGATGCAGAGTTTTATACGGCAAAACAATCTGGGAATAGTTTTGTTATTCGCTATAAAAGTTTGAATAATGGCAAGAAAAAAGTTATACCTTTAAACATGTTTAATTCAGACCCTACTGAATTTTTTAAATTATTGAAAATGCATTCTCATAAGGACATATTTATTAAAAAATATGGTGAAGAATTAAAACTATTTGAAATAGAATAATAAATTACTAAATGCACATGAAATTGTGCATTTTTATTTGACAAAAAAAGTAGAATATTTTATAATGTGAGTATACTCATATAAGTGCACTCATATTAAGGGGGACAACTATGGCAAGAATTTCAAAGGAAGAACAAGAAGTTGTTAAGAACAAAATATTAAACGTATCCAGAAACTTATTTAATGATATAGGCTTTGATAAAACTTCAACAAAGATGATAAGTAAGGAAGCAGGAATTGCTGAAGGAACAATATTTAATTACTTTGGTACAAAAGACGAGATATTTTTTGAAGTCTTTTATAATGATTACATTGATAATGTTAAAAAGGGGTTATCTGTAGATATTGAAAGTGAAGATATTATAGATGAAATATATCAGAATATCTGTAGCGTTCTAAAGAACATGTTGATGTTACCTAAAAAAGTATTGTTAGAAATGGGTTTAGTTACGATTAAAATTGCAAAGAAGAAACCTGAATTTTTAAAAAAAATGGCAAGTATTGATTTTAAATATATGGAAGAAGTAAAAAACTATTTGGAAAGGCTTATCTTTGAAAAAAAATTATCAAACTTTGATTCTCAAATAATGAGCGAGATTTTATTTGGATCAATAGTTTATGATATAACGATCTATTTATATGAAAAAGATACTACTAAAAATGATTTAAAGAAAAGTTTATATACAAAAATTAATACCTTGTTAAAAGCTTATATAATAGGAGGACAATAATATGTCAATAAAATTAGAAAACGTTTCAAAGATTTATAAAATGGGTGAAGTTGAAACTCACGCAGTTAAAAACGCTTCTTTAGAAATTCTAAAAGGAGAATTTGTTGTATTACTTGGACCTTCTGGTAGCGGTAAAAGCACAATGTTAAATATTTGTAGTGGACTTGATAATCCTACAAGTGGTATCATAAACATCGATGGAGAGATAATTAGTGATATGAATTCTAAGGAATTAACTAAGTTTAGGAGAGATAACTTAGGGTTTATCTTTCAACAATATAATTTACTTCAAACACTTAGTGTTAAAGAAAATGTAGAAGTAGGTAGAGAAGTTTCTCTTCTCCCTTTTACTGTTGAAGAAGTGTTGGAAGAAGTTGGATTAACTCCTCAAACTGATAAATATCCTTTTCAATTAAGTGGTGGGGAACAGCAACGTGTGAGTATTGCTCGCGCTGTTGTTAAAAATCCAAAAATAATGTTTTGTGATGAACCTACAGGTGCACTTGATGAGGATACAGCAAAAGAAGTTCTTGGAGTATTACAAAAATTAAACAAAATATATAATACTACAGTTATCCTTATTACACATAATCCAAGTATAGGTGCTATGGCTGATCGTATTATTAAATTAAACTCTGGTGAAGTTGTTGAAGATATAAAAAATAAAGATAAGCTTGACGCTTCAGAGATTTCTTGGGGATAAATATATGTTATTTAAAAATGTATTTAGAACACTAAAAAAACAATATGTTCAACTTTTTTTTCTTGGGATTATTATTACTTTAAGTAGTTTTATTTATACTACTATGGCTTATGGAATAGGTGATATTAAAGGACCTGCAGGTGAATATTTTGATACAGCAAATCAAGAAGATTTTGCGATATCAATGCTAGATTTCATGTTAGATGATGATATGGCTTTTGTATCAACAAACTGTTCTTTAAGAGAACCAATTTATAGTTTGAGTTCATTAAAAGAACTGGATGAAAATTGTTATAATGATTTAGTTGATTACCGTTTAGAGATGATTACTAATGAATACGAGAATATTGAAATTGAATTAAGAGAATATAAAGATATCTATTTTGAATTTAATGAATCATCTCAAAAAGTAAGATTTTTAAAAGATAACAAAATAGTAAACTTAAGTTTTTTTGTTGAAGGAGTTGCGCCTAGTAACAATTCAGAGATTGCTATAGGTGAAACCTATGCTCAAAACAATAATTTGGATATAGGAGATACAATTACAATTGAGAGTAAAGAATACACTATATCTGGCTTTGTATTATTTCCTGATTATAGTTTAGCAATTTTATCTGTGAGTATGATCTTTGACAATCAGACTCAAACTTTAGCTTTGGTATCTGACAGTGAATTTGAAAATATATCTACAAGTGTTAATTCCCATATAGGTGGAGTTTTTACCAATAATTCAAATTCAAAGGATTTTGAAAAAGAAGTTATAGATACATATAAAAATATAGACGAACTAGATTTTATAACTAATGTAGTTTTAACAGAGAATAATATGAGAAGCGGTGGAGTTTACGCAGATATCGAAGGCGGGCAAGCTACAGGCATAATGCTTAGTATTGTAATATCTTCAATAGCTATACTTATAGTTGGAATAATGGTTTCAAAGATATTACAATCTCAAAGAGGACAAATCGGAATTCTAAAATCAATGGGTTATAAAAATAGTGAGATTACAATACCATATATATTCTTTATTGCTATTTTATCTTTCCCTGCATTAGTCTTAGGGTATTTTCTAGGGTATTTATCTTCAGAGCCATTAAAAGCAATGGTATTGAAATTCTATTTGCTTCCATCAATAGATGTTTCGCAAACCTTTAGTGGCTTTGCAATTGCTGTTGTTATACCGTTTTTATTTATATTGTCTATTGGCTATCTCATAATTAAATATATTTTAAGTCAAAAACCAGTTGTTCTGTTGAAACCTCAAGTTTCATCAAAAGGTAATTTCTTAACTAAAATTATGGGGAGATATTTAAAGAAACTAAAAATAACAAGTAAATTAAAACACTTACTTCTGTATAGAAACATCATTAAATTCGGAGTATTCCTAATTGGGATGTTTTTCGCAGCATTTCTGATACTATTTAGTTTTTCAATGATTGGTGTAATTGATAGAACAATAACTGATTATTATGACAATACTGATCATAATTACATTGGGTATTGTAAAAACGAAACAGTTTGTGATGCACCGTCCCGCTCACAAGAAGAAGTAATTGAACTTCCAAGTGCAATTTTTAATGATGAAGAAGTTTCTTTAGTAGGATTAAATATTAATTCAAACTTGCACAAATTGTATGATATGAAAGGAAACAATATCACTGATGAACTAAGTGAAGGAATAATAATCACACAATCACTAAAATTATTAAAAGGGTTTAATGTTGGTGATAGTATTTTAATTGAAACTGGAGAAGATTCAATTACATCAAAAATTGTAGGAATAACTAAAGAGTATACTGGGAATAAAGCATATATGTACATTGATGATTTATCAGTCCTACTAACAGGAGATACTGGTTATTATAATACTGTATATTCAGAAACAAAGTTAAGTACAGATAGCTACATTATTGTTGTCTCTACACAAGACATTGTGTTGCAAGCTAGAACAATGCAACATCTATTCGAAGTAATTATCACTATAATGATTATTTCATCAGTACTTATTGGAGCAATTGTGGTATATATCTTAACTGTAATGACAATTGAAGATAACTTCTATAACATATCATTATTTAAGGTAATGGGTTATAATAATAGAGAAATAGATAAAATGATTATTGGTGGCTATTTATTGTATGGTATAATCATATTTGTTGTGGCAATGCCAATTGGATGCCTGACTTCCATAGGTATGCAAATGTATATGGCTAAATTCTACAATTTAGTAATGCCTTTCGAGTTTAAATTGTGGCATGGTGTATTATCATTAGTTATGTACATAGCAATTTATAATGTTGGAGCATATGTAGCTAAAAGGAAACTAAATAAAATTGCTCTTCAAGAAGCAATGAAAATGTATCAAATATAGGAGGCCCATTTGGAAAAAGGACTAATTACAAAATTAACTGGTGGATTATACACAGTTAGAGATGAATCTAATAATTCTTTCAAGCTAAAAGCTCGA
>JAFLJX010000039.1 GCA_022712785.1 Mycoplasmatota bacterium
CTGTTTAAATTGTATCAAATTTTAGAGCAAAAGTGAAGATTAAAAAACAAATATATTATATAAAATAATATAAACAAACTGTCATAATAGTGTTATAATATTATTATGCGGTCGTGGCGGAACGGCAGACGCGCTACCTTGCGGGGGTAGTATCTTAGGATGTGTGAGTTCAAATCTCATCGACCGCACCACTTCCACTAACTCCCATTAGGTTCCTACAAACGGACAGATGAAATAAGAAGCAACTTGGGTATGACAAGACACAGTGATGATTGCACTAAGTAAACCTGAAGATAAAGAAGATATGGGAAATCTTGTTATGACATTTATTTCATAATAAATATATATAAATTACATAATAATGATAAGGACCATTTCTAAAGAAGAAGTTAAAACTAATGTGAGGAGATGATGATAGTGACAGAAAAGTATTATAAACCATGTAAGGAATTAGATATTTGCAATGAACTAATTGATGTATATTGGAATACAAAACAATATGATAAATGTTTTGAAGGTCATTTAAAGTTAGCTGAAGAAACAGGATATGCACTAGCAGAATGTCAAGTTGGATATTTTTATCTTAATGGGATAGGGGTTGAAAAAGCTTTAGAGAAAGCTTTGTATTGGACTGAACGTTCAGCTATACATGGAGATAGAGATGGACAATTTAATTTAGCTTTGATTTATGAAGAAGGATTTGGAGTGGGAATTGATATTGAAAAAGCTAAATATTGGTATAAAAAATCAGCACTTCAAAATCACAATTTATCAATTCAAAAGTGTAAGGAATTAGGTGTATTATTAGATTAAATTATGTTGAACGATAATTGGTGTGTAAGCCTAAGTAGAATATAACTTGAATATGCAATATACTACTTTTAGTATTGATTGATATTAGATTGGTATGGACATTAAACAATTGGTATCTGAGTTAACAAGTGTATAGAAAATTCTTCTTTAAACTACAAAAGTTAAACACCCCCTAACTCCACTCATTGTTGGACAGGGGTTAAACAGTAATTTAAATGAACCATTGGAGATTGGGGTTTTCATATGCATAGAAAATTGTATCAGGTTGGGTATGACATCTCATATAAATATAAATGTACACATTTTGTGTACTTTTTATTTATGTGTTAATGCAAGCTATAATTGATAATTATGTTATATTATGTACATATATATTATATGATAGAGGTATACAATGAAAAAAATAATATTTATAACATTAGGAATACTTATGATTATTGTTGGTGTAGTTGGAATAATACTGCCAGTATTACCAACAACAATATTTTTAATACTAGCTGCTTATTTCTTTTCTCATAGTTCGCCAGACTTATATAGTAAGTTAATGAGAAATAAAACATTTGGGCCAATAATAAGAAATTATAGGGATTATAGGGGTATTACAAAATCTGATAGGACTAAAGCTCTTATTACTATTTGGATAATATTTGGTATAAGCATGTTAATAAGTAAAAATCCTATACTGATTTCTATACTCATAATAGTGGGCGTAGTTCATACAATTTACCTATTTAAATTAAACCTTATAGACAATAACAGCTAAATAAATAAAAAAATCACGTCATAGTTTAGAATTTCAATATGCAAATTTACTAGGTGTTTTATAATAGAAAACACCCTGTTTTGCGCAAAATCTCTTGATTTACTAGGTATTATATAGTATAATCAACCTTATAAAGGAGTGATTAAATGAAATTATATAATTATATGTTTTTAAAAAATAAAAGAATCTCAAGCAATATATTATCACTATTAATCTCTATCGAAAAAATACAATCTACAGGATATAAAAATGAAGATATATATCCCCAAGTTTTTAACAAAATACAAAATATTTCAAATTTTCAGTCAATTAAATACTCAAACAAAATGGATGGGATACAAGTTAGTGATCTTTTGATTAATAAAATTGTTTCTAATGAAATAGTTTCAAGAAACTATAATGAATCCTTAATTACTGGATATGTTGAAGTTCTGGACAATATAGTGAACAACTATAATCAAATTCAATTTAATACTTATAGTATTAGAGATTTTCATAACTCTTTATTTTCTATGGCTGACTATAATTATGGTGGTACATATAAAATTAAAGACAACATTATTAAAGAAAAATTGGATGATGGAAATCAAAGAGTTGTGTTTATCCCAATCGGTAGTGAAAGCACATCTAAAGCAATGGAGGACTTAATTGATGCCTTTAAAATAGCTAGTGACGATGAGGAAATACCCAATTTATTGTTAATACCTTGTTTAGTACTTGATTTCATATTAATTTACCCATTTAATGATGGGAATGAACGACTAAGTAGATTATTGTCAATGCTACTGCTATATAAGAATGGTTATAATGTTGGAAAGTATGTTTCTTTTGAGAAACAAATATATAATAATATTGAACCATATTATCAAGCCATTAGAAAGTCATCAATAAATTGGGATGATAACAATAATGACTATGATTCATTTATTGAGATTTTTTTATCTTGTCTATACACTTCATACATTGAACTGAATAGTCGTTTTAAAATAGTTGATGGTAAAAAGCAAAATAAAAAGAGTAGAATAGAAGAAACTATTAAAATGAGTTTTAAACCTATATCGAGAAAAGAGATACATTTAATATGGCCAGACATTTCACATGAAACTATTAAAAAAGTTGTGAAAAATCTTTTGAAGGAGAATAAGATAAAGAAAATTGGCAATTTTAAAGATGCAAGATATAAAAGAAACTGGTATGGAGATAGGAGTGAAGACGAAGAAAACGTAGTAGTATTTTAATAGTATATTAATAAAAGTCTTATTATTGCATAAGACTTTTTTATTTTGTTAAATTTTTAGTAAGGGCTGTGCTATAATGTCTATGTATATTTTCATTAATTGTTTTAGTTTAGCCGTTAAACAAAGTCAACCATTGGTTTACTAGATTCAATTAGAGGTATTTTGACAACAAAGATAAAACGACATACAATTATAGTATCAACTTAGGAGGTAGTTTCACATGGATGTAGAAAATATAGGAAGATTTTTATTGAAACTTAGAAAAGAGAACAACTTAACACAGAAAGAAATAGCAACTTTATGTAGTATTTCAGCACAAGCAGTTTCTAAATGGGAGAGAGGAGTTTCTGTTCCGGATATTGAATTATTGGAAAGATTATCTGTATTATATAGGATATCAATAAATGAAATTATAAGTGGGGAAAAGAAAACGATATATATTGATGTAGAAAAAAGAAGAAAAATTGTAAACCTGACGGCATCAGCACTAGTATTTATTGCATATCTTTTCAATTATTTTAAAGGGAATGCAAGTAATTGGGGGATTAACTACACTTTAAAGGGATATCAACTGATATTTAATGGTACCGGAGGGTATGCCGTAATCCTGTCTTGGTGTGTTTTTTTAGTATTAGTTTCGTATTTAATTATTAGAATTTATTTGCTTGTTAAGATAATCGATTATTCATCTTTATTACATAAATATTTGATTTTATCTATGATTTCAGTGATTTTTATTAGTTTCATTAGTTTAATAATTCCAGAATTTTATGCATTTCCACAATTAATAATTTTGATAGCACTTGTTGTTC
>JAFLJX010000040.1 GCA_022712785.1 Mycoplasmatota bacterium
GCACAAAGTGTAGGGATAGATGTCATGAACGCAGGAGTAGTTAGTACTCCTTTAATAAGTCATTACTCAAAACAAAAACAAATTTCAGGTGTAATGATTACTGCGAGTCATAATCCATATAAAGATAATGGTATAAAAGTATTTAATAAAGGAAATAAATTAACTGATGGTGAAGAACTAGCTATTGAAGCATTTCTTGACTCTGATAAAGAATTTACTCTAAGAAAAGTTGGTAAATTATTCAGTGGGGAAGATGTTCTTGATTCATACCTAGATTTAATTGAATCTTTGGATTTAAATCAATCTAGTTTAAGAGTTGGGTTTGATAGCGCAAATGGTGCTAACTATTTAATTAGCTATGGAATATTAAGAGAAATGTGTGAAAATCATTTCCGTATAGGTTATGAACCTAACGGTAAAAATATAAATGAAGGTGTTGGGAGTACCCATTTAGAAGCTATAACTAAACTAGTTAAGGATAATAATTTAGATATTGGACTTAGTTTTGACGGTGATGGAGATCGTGTATTGGTCGTTGATAAAGATTTAGATGTAATTGACGGTGATTTAATTATATATATAATCGCTAATTACTTAAAAGATAAAGGTTTACTTAAAAAAGACACAGTAGTTTTAACTAGTATGTCTAACCTAGGAATTATTAAAGCCTTTGAGAGAAAAGGAATAAAAGTAGTATTAACAAATGTTGGAGATAAATATGTACTTAACGAATTAAACAAACATGGATACAGTATTGGTGGAGAAAATAGTGGACACGTTATTTTAAGAGATTTTATCAATACAGGTGACGGACTACTTGTTGGTGCATATTTGCTAAATATATTAGAAGAAACAGGACAAACTTTAAAAGAATTAACAAGTGATATTAATATGTGGCCACAAACAATGGAAAACATTAGATCTTTTAATAAAGAAATTTTAAATGATAAAAGAGTTATTAATGTTATTAAAGAAGTAAAAGATATATTAGGAACTAACGGTAAAGTCTTAGTAAGAGCAAGTGGAACTGAACCCGTAATCCGTGTTACAATAAGTTGTGAATTAAAAAGCGACGTAGATAAATATGTCGAATTAATAGTAGGGGTTATAAAAGACGTTAAGGAGGAAGTTTAATGAAAAAATACGCTATTGTTCTAGCCGCAGGTAAAGGAACTAGAATGAAAACAGAACTACCTAAATGTGCTTTCCCAATATTAAAAAAACCAATGATTGAATACATAGTTGAAAATATTGAAAAAAGTGTAATTGATGAAACTGTCGTAGTTATTGGATACCAAAAGGAAATCTTTGAAGAAATGTTAGATGGTCGTGCTAAATTTGCATACCAAGAAAAACAATTGGGGACAGGCCATGCCGTAATGATGACTAAAGACCTAATGGCTAACAAAAGAGGAACTACAATTATTTTACTAGGTGATATGCCTTTAGTTGATCATAAAATAATTGATAAAGTGATATCGTATCATTGCGATAGAGGTAATGATTTAACTGTTGTTACAACTGAATTTGATAATCCTAAAGGTTATGGAAGAATTATCCGTAACGAATACAGAAATATTGAAGCAATTGTTGAACACAGCGATTGTACAGATGAACAAAAACGAATTAAAGAAGTTAATACTGGTATTTACGTTGTAAATAACAGTGATTTATTTAAAGTTCTTGATAGTATTCAAGTTAATGAGAAAAAAGGAGAATACTATTTAACAGATATTATTGAAATAATGAAAAAAGACTACGTTGTTGGTACATTTGTAATGTGGGATAATACTAAAGCAATAGGAGTTAACGACTTATTTACTGTAAGTATTGCTGAAAAAGTATTAAGAGAACAAATAAATAAAGTTCATATGTTAAATGGGGTTAGTATTATAAACCCTGACACAGTAACGATTGGACATGATGTAGAAATTGAAAGTGGTGTAACAATTTATCCAAATACGTACATTACTGGGAAAAGTGTTATTAAAACTGGCGCAAAAGTCGGTTCAAATACTGAAATTCATAATTCAGTAATACATGAAAATGTTGTTGTTAGACATAGTTTTGTATTTGATAGTGAAGTCCACGCTAATTCTACAATTGGACCATTTGCTCATTTAAGAAATGGTGCTGATATTGGAGAAAATAACCGTGTTGGTAACTTTGTTGAAGTGAAAAACAGTAAAACCGGAAAAGGAACAAAAGCAGCTCACTTAGCTTATATTGGTGATGCAGAAACTGGAAATAATGTAAACTTTGGTTGTGGTAGTATTACTGTAAATTACGATGGGATTAAAAAACACAAAACTATTATTGGTAACGATGTCTTTATAGGGTGTAATACAAACCTTGTTGCTCCTATTAACGTAGGGGATAATGTCTTTATAGCTGCAGGAAGTACAGTGACTAAAAATATACCAAAAGGTGCGCTT
>JAFLJX010000041.1 GCA_022712785.1 Mycoplasmatota bacterium
AGAATTAGATGTTAATGCAATCTTTGTTGAAAGTTCAATTCCTGTTGCTACAATAAACTCAGTTATAGAAGCTGCAGAATTATTAGGGCATAATTTAACTGTTGGTGGAGAATTGTATTCTGACTCTCTTGGAGATGTTGAACACAATACAGAAACATATATAAAAACAGTTAAATATAATATTGATGTTATAGTTGACGCATTAAAGTGAGGTAATAATATGGAAACAGCAATACATATAGAAGATTTAACAGTCGCATACGGCATTAATCCTGTTCTTTGGGATATCGATTTAGATATCCCTCAAGGTATTCTGCTTGCAATAGTAGGCCCAAATGGAGCAGGGAAATCTACGTTAATAAAATCTGCCATAAATTTAATAAAACCTATTTCAGGACATGTGCTATTTTATTCTCATAAGTATGAAAATATAAGAAAACAAATTGCATATGTTCCTCAAAGAGGATCTGTTGATTGGGATTTTCCAACAACTGTAATAGATGTCGTTACAATGGGAACTTATGGAAAACTTGGTTGGTTCAAAAGACCAACCAAGAAGAACATTAAAAATAGTATAGAAGCTCTAAAAAAAGTTGATATGGAAAAATATGCGAATCGTCAAATATCAGAATTATCTGGAGGACAACAACAACGTGTATTTTTGGCTAGAGCACTGGTACAAGACGCCAATATTTATTTTATGGACGAACCATTTCAGGGAGTTGATATCAAAACTGAAAAAGCAATTATTACTCTTTTAAAAGATTTAAAAAAGCAGAATAAAACTGTAGTTGTTGTTCATCATGACCTAGACACAGTTGAAGATTACTTCGACTGGGTAACTTTGTTAAATATGAAAGTAATAGCACATGGTCCTGTTGCTGAAGTATTTACACATGAAAACATAAAAAAAACATATAACTCAAATGCTTTAGTAAAATTAAGAGATGACTCAAATGTCTGATTTTATTAGCATTAACTACACTCTAATAATTGTTGTATTAGGGACTATGATATTAGGGATTTCTGCTGGAGCAATCGGTACTATATCAATATTACGAAGACAAGCTTTAATTGGAGATGCTTTATCTCATGCAACCCTTCCAGGTGTTGTACTCGCCTTTATTCTTACTGGCCAAAAAGATATTTGGGTTTTATTATGTGGAGCTGCAATTGCTGCAGTTGTTTCAGTAAGTCTAATTGCTTTAATTCAAAAATATACTAAGATAAAAAATGACGCTTCTCTTGCATTGATTTTATCAGGTTTCTTTGGCTTCGGGCAAGTTCTTCTTGTTTTTGTTCAACGATCAGGAAATGCTTCACAGGCTGGTCTAAACAAATTTATATTTGGGCAAGCTGCTACTATCTTAAGAGCAGATGTTTTATTCTTAGGTATAGTTTCATTACTCATTATTTTATTAATGTTACTGTTTTGGAAAGAAATTAAACATTTCGTCTTTAATAAAGAACATTTCCAGACATTAGGATTTTCAAGTATTTTGCTAAATACGCTAATTCTTTCATTAACTATTCTTGTAGTTGTGATCGGGATTAGAAGTGTGGGTGTTATACTAATGAGCGCACTAATGATTTCACCAGGGGTTGCGTCAAGACAATGGAGTGACAAACTATCAGTAAATGTAATACTAGCTAGTTTATTCGGATTGATTTCTGGAGCATTAGGAGCCTATATAAGTGCTATTAAGGCATCTTTGCCAACAGGTCCAGTTGTAGTAATTGTATTGAGTATTATCGTAATTATTTCACTATTTTTTTCACCGAAAAGAGGGATAATATATCAAGCAAGACGAAATTCAACTTACAAAAAAACCCTTATAAAGTACAAACCACTTGTTCATATTTATTCAGGTAATGATTTATCAATTTTAACTTCAACTGAATTAGATTTTTTAGTAAAGGAAAACCTTATTGAAGGAAAAGATGATATTATTAAAATTACAACAGATGGTACACAATTATTGAAATACTTGTTAGGAGGGATACTATGAATATAGAGATTCTATTGGTAGCAATTTTTACATCAATATCATGCTCAATTATAGGTGTATTCTTAGTATTACGTAAAATGTCAATGTTAACAGATGCTATTAGTCACACTGCTCTTTTAGGTATCGTTATTGCCTACATGTTTATTCCAGATTTATCATCTCCATTTTTGATAATTGGAGCAACCATTATGGGGCTAATTACTGTGTATCTAGTTGAATTACTTGTAAAGACAAAAAGGACAAACAATGATGCAGCAACAGGTGTTGTATTCCCATTCTTGTTCGCAATATCCATTATTTTAATTAATACACTATTTAAAAATACACATCTAGACATTGATGCAGTATTACTTGGTAAAATTGAATTTGTTGTATTTGATCGTTTAATACTATTTGGGATGGATATTGGCCCAAAATCATTATATATTATTCTATTTATAACAATCTTACTAATAACTATGTCTACTCTTTTCTATAAAGAAATCAAACTAGTTATCTTTGATAAGTCTTTGGCTGTGACTTTAGGTATATCAGTCACATTTATTCATTATATGATTATAACAGGTGCATCACTAACCGCAGTTGCTGCCTTTGATATTGTTGGTTCTATATTGGTTATTGCATTGATGGTTGGGCCAGCTGCTACTGCTTTACAATATTCAAAGAGTTTATTCAGGACTTTACTAATTGCAGTCGCAATTGGTATATTTAACTCTTCATTAGGATATTTTCTAGCCTACACATTTAATCTAAGTATATCAGGATCAATTTCTACAATTACACTACTTTCATTTTTGGTTGCAATGATCACTGCACCTTCTAAAGGTATTATCTCAACTATAATGAGACAACATAAACAAAAAAACGATTTTAATCTATTAGCTTTGCTATTTCATATATATAACCATAGTTATATTACCGAACATATGAAACCAATACCTTATGAGTTATTGTCAGTTGAGTTAAAGTGGTCTGAGTCTAAATTTACATCTGTGTTTACTAATGCAGTAAAGAATGAATATTTGAAAAACAAAGATAAAAATTTACAACTTACTAAAGATGGATTAGATTTTGTTAGAAATAAACATTATAAATATTTTAAGGAGGAAATTGAATGAGAATATCTGAAGAAAATTACTTGAAGCTTATATATGATTTATCTTTAGAAACAAAAGATCATATGGTAAAACCCTTAAGTATAAAAGAAATGGTAGGATATAGTATTCAAAGTGTTTTAGAAATGATTAAAAAACTAGAGAA
>JAFLJX010000042.1 GCA_022712785.1 Mycoplasmatota bacterium
CCAAGATGTTGTTTATAATCATACTGGTAACAGAGAAAATTATAGTTTTAATAAAGTAGTTCCAAATTACTTCTATCGTTTAAATAGTGATGGTTCATTTAGTAATGGTACTGGTGTTGGGAATGAAACAGCAAGTGAAAGATATATGGTTAGGAAGTATATAGTAGACTCCGTAGAAATGTGGGCAACAGAATATCATATTGATGGATTTAGATTTGATTTAATGGCAGTCCATGATGTAGAAACTATGAATTCACTTGATTCTAAACTAGAATTAATTGATCCTGATATTTTTGTCTATGGAGAACCATGGGGCGGAGGAACAATCGCTTTAGACTATAATTTACAAGCAGGTAAAAATAATATAATTAGTATGCCAAATATCTCAGCATTTAATGATAAATTCAGAGACGCTATTAAAGGTTCAACATTTAATGCGAGTGGACAAGGATATGTAACAAATAGTAATGGAATATATGACATCATGAAAGGGATTGAAGGTTCAACAAATTGGGGATGGGGATTAACTTCAACTCAATCTGTTAACTATGTTAGTGCACATGATAATTTAACATTATATGATAAGTTAAACGCAGCTAATGGAAACGAAGGATATACAAAAGAAATTGATTATCAAGCTAGGTTATCAAACTCAATAGTCATGTTTAGTCAAGGGATTCCATTCTTACATGCTGGAGTTGATTTTTTAAGAACTAAAGGTGGGGATGAAAATAGTTATGACGCTAGCGATATTGTAAACCAATTAAATTGGATTAGAAAAAGTAATTATCTAGATTCTTTTGAATATTATAAAGGAATCATTGAGATAAGAAAAACTTATGCATCTTTTAAAATGGTAAGTGAATCTGAGATAGAAGAGTTTCTAACTTTTATATATCCTACAGGTAACGGAGTGATAGGTTATAATTTAACTAAAAATGATGAGGACATTCTTATATATCATAATGGTGGAGAATCAATTAATGATATATCTTTACCAAGTGGTGCATGGATGTTAATTGCAGATAGAGATACAGCTGGATTAGATAGTCTTGGTACTTTTACAGCAACTTATCCAATTGAAAAAGCAGAAACATTAGTTTTTATCAGAGGTGAATACGCAGATGTAATTGAATCACCAATTCATGAAGTTGTAGTAACAAAACCAAAAATTATAAACCTGTTTAATAGTATTTTTGAAGGTGGTACATTTAATCTAACGTCAAATAGTGATATTTACGAATATACGATTGATGGGTATACTTTTAATACAGTTAACCAGCCAGCGAATATTGTACCTTTAGAAGATTTAACACCCGGTGTATACTTGATCCAAGTTAAAGATAGTGAAGGTGGTTTATCAGAGATATTCACATTGACGATTAAAGAAAAAATAGTTGTGGAAGTTAGTTGTGATGAAGATCCAAATCAAGAAAAATGTGAAGTAGTTCCTCCTGTTTGCACGGACGATCAAACACTAATTGATGATGTCTGTGTTAATATTCCAGTTTGTACAGATAATCAAGCATTAGTAGATAATGAGTGTATTGATAATGAACTACCAGAACCACTTCCAAATCCTGATGATTCTACAGGATGTTTTGGATCAATAGGAAGTAGAAGTTTAATTATTTTTGGGATAATGGCTTTAATAGGTGGTTCCACACTACTTTTTATTAGAAAATATTAATTATAGTAAATATAAACTAAATAAGTACGAATAATTTCGTGCTTTTTTTGTACTTTCAACTATAAAAAGTTAAAAACGAAAAAATTCAAGAAAATAATTTCAAAGAATCAAATACCACTTAAGTGTTTTAAGAAGCTAAACCACTGAAAAACACTTATGCAAAGACAAATAACAGGAATATGATATTTTATGGTAACGCTATCATATTTTCTCTATTTGTTGACTATGCTTTTAAAAAAAAGTAAAATTAAATTGAATATATTATGAAAGCGCTTTTAAAAAAAATAGAAGGAGAAACTTAATATGAAAAAATTCTTAAACTTAGTACTTGTTTTTGTAATGTCTCTTGCATTAGTTGGAATGGGAATTAATGCCGTTCAAGCTGCTGCAACTGAAGATGTGACAATCACATTACATATTCACCAATATGATGGTGATTATACAAATTCTGGAACTGGAATTTGGGACGGTGTTACTTGGAATAACTGGGGAGACCTAGTTACAAGTGAAGATGATTTTGGTGGAGTTATAGTTAAGACCTATACCGCAGATGAAATTAACGCTGTTGGAGATTCAATGGAATTCAAGCCTACAAAAGATGTTAACGCTGACGATTCAGTTAACTATTTAGCACCTGGTAACGGGCAAGTGTTCTTAGATGTTACACCATTAAAAAATGGTGATGTTACTTCATTAGAAATATTCTTCGTTGAGGGAGCATCAGATTTTGTTCCTGCAGCTGAAGGATTCGGACAAATATTCTTTGTTTATGCAGACCCTACTGTTGCAGCTAATGCAACTGTTTACGATGTATGGAATATGTGGACATGGAATAACGGTACATTAGGTAGTGCTGATGGAGTTGATTTTTCATTAGACCTATTAGAAAATACTGGAAATTACGATGTTGCTATGAAACTTGGAGTATTCAATGTTGCAGTTGATGCTGATCAAGATTCTGGATTCATTGTTAGAACAGAAGACTGGGCTAAACAATGTGGTTCAGATATTATGATAGATAATACTTCAGTTAGAGGTAGTGGAGCTATGGTTTACTATTACCAAGCTGAATCATGTCTATTAGAAACTGATGGACCTGCATTCTTGGCTGATATTGATGCAAAATTTGAAATGAATGCTGGAAATAGATTCTTAGAAACAAATATGATTACTTCACCTACTACAATTGAAGTAGAACTTTTAATGCCTCAAAATCCTGGAGCATATGATATTTCAAGATTTACATTAAAAGATAGTGATGGTATAGAAATACCTTTAGCTTCTGCTGAGGCTTCTACAATGGCAATGTTTGGTGAATTTGAATCAGACACAGTATGTGCTAGAAACGAGAATAAATTTATCTTATATGTTAGTTCAACATTAGATCATTCACTACTTGGTGTTGTTGGGTCATTACAAGGATGGAATCCATCTGAAGCTGTAATGTCAACTAAAGATGACGCAAATGGAATGGCTGTATTTGAAGTTTGTACTGATCAACTTGCTGGAGAATATAAAGTATTATTTGATCCAGACGGTGACGGATTCACTTGGGATGGAAATGTTGATCCTAATGTAACTGCAGATAATCAATCGTTCAATTTTGATGGTGAAAGAGTGGGATACTTCTATGTAGATGCAAATGTACCTACTGTATCTAATGATTTCGTTGGTTCATTTGAATCTGATTTTACACCTCTTGAAGGTGAAAGAACTTTAATTATTCACTTTGAAACTGAAGAAGCCAGAGATATGATTTCTGTTGTAGGAGCATTTGTCCAAGGTTGGGCACCTGACGCTGCTACTCCATATATCTCTACTAAAGATGATACTTCTGGATACGCTGTATTTGAAGTGCCTACTATGGAAGCAACTGGTGAATTCAAAATTTTATTCGATGAAGATGATAATGGATTTAACTGGGGAGATACAGAACTTACTCAACAGTTTGCATATGACTTTGGTGAAGAAAACACACTAGAAATATTTATTAATGCTGCTGGAGATACTATATATATAGTTGGGGGAACTGCGGTTTCAACTTCACTTAAAACTACAAAAGTTACTTTAACTGTAGCTGATGGATATATGTTAAATCCTGGAACTGATTTCTTTGTTGATTATAAACAACTATCAATAGAAAATTATGTTAAGGTATTTGTTGATGTTGATGTTGATCGTTCTTTAATAGGTCTTGTTGGTTCAGTTCAAAATTGGGATATTAATAATCCAATTATGGCAAATCAAAATAGTACTTCTGGATATGCGGTATTTGAATTTGCTATTACTGAAAGTGCTGGAGAATTTAAAATATTATTTGATTCTGACGGAAATGGTTTAAACTGGGGAGACTTTGAAGTTACACCTGGTGATAATGTTACATTTGAAGTTGGAGAATCTAAAAAATTAGTATTATTTATAGAACCTACACCTACAATTGATGGTGGAGAATTTGTTTCTGATTTCGTAGCTACACCTGATGTAGTTGGTGCTGATGTATTCTTTAGTGAGTACCTTGAAGGAACAAGTAATAATAAAGCTATTGAAATATATAATCCTACTGTTGCTGATATAGTATTAGATGGTTATGTAATTAATTATTATAATAATGGTTCTGAAACAGTAACAAAATCATATGACTTAGCTGGAATCACATTAGCATCTGGAGATGTTTATGTAATCTGTACAGATACATATTCTGGAGATGCAGTATGTGATGAAATTCAATCATATGGTGATGAAGATTCTGTTATATTCTTTAACGGAGACGACGCAA
>JAFLJX010000043.1 GCA_022712785.1 Mycoplasmatota bacterium
CTTGATAACTGCACCGGCTGTTATAGTCTTTCCAAGCCCAACAGAATCAGATAAGATTGCTAATCCCATTTTTTCTAATTTATTAATCAGTATACCTGCATTTCGGTTTTGAAACTCATAGAGAATATCTCTTGTTTCTTCTCCCAACTCTTTAGGAGGAATTAATTCATCTGGATAAACTTCCATAAGAGTCTTAATATAAACATCATAAGCACCGTAAGTTAAATCACCTACTGGTGAGTTTTGAATAATCTCCATAAACTTTCCATCCCATTCAATAGCAGATGGATTATCCCATAAGTCATTAAACCATGATATATGTCCGTTTTCATGTAAGATTGTAGTTGGTTGAAACGATACAATTCTATAATCATCTTCTAGAGAATTAAGCTCAGTGTTACTTGTTAATCCGGCTTTGGTAAAATTACTAGATCCAACTATACCTACTGACTCTATATCATCCTCTAAATTCCCAAATATATATGCCTTAGCATGTAATCTAGGTATTCTAAAAACTTTAACTTCTAATATACCTTCTTTTATTAGGTCAGTTAAAATCTTTGCAGTCTCTCTTAAACTTTGTAATTCATCATTCCTCGAACTGTTTTCTAAATCAAACTTAATATCATCATCAGGAAATAAGTCTTCAGGCTTATTTAAATCAAGATGAAACTGTTTTTGCCTTCTTGAACTTAATGGTTCTTGTCCAATCAACAATCTTATAGATTTGTAATCTTTTATCTGATGTATAATTTCTAAAGTTCCTGATAAATCCCAATATCCTGTCGCAATACTTAAATATTTGTGTAGAGGAGCAATTTCTTTTAGCGTTTCTGATAAATTAACCTTCTGATTGTCTATTAGTTTTGGTAGTGGCATGGATTTTCCTCCTTGTGTAGGTCAAAACATATATAATTTTCTGATTATATGTACTAAATAATACAATTATAATTTCATCCATATTTTACCATAAAAAAGATTAAAATACCATTTGGTATTTTAATCAATATAGAGTTACATAAATAGATATAAAAACAGTTAAATTATCATAATAAGTATTAATAAGCTATATTCCGTATTCTTCTAGGTCATTTGTGATACGGCTCATCGTTGTTTATTCTAAACGAACTACATATTAGTTCTATGATGGTTCTCTAATTCTTGAATTAACCCATAATGGATGAATCCAATTGAAACAGCTAATCTATACGATGCTTTATTTGCTTCATTACTTCTCCAAACAAACTTTTTATCTATACTAATCATCAGAGTTTGACATACTGTTTTAGCATATCCTTTATTTCTATACTCAGGATGAACTAATATACCAATATCACTTATAACATTACCCCAGTTCCATAATGATGATACTGCAACTATTTTATTATCATCAAAGAGACCATATACATAATCATCTTCTAAACTTACCATACCTTCATCTCTATCTTCTATTGAACATGAATCATGAAATTCATTAAATAAAATCTTATCTTCCTCAATTAGTTTTCTACACATAGACTCATTATTTATTTTACCGAAGTCTACATTATTAATAAATAAAAGATTGCTTGTGCTTTTTATTATGTATCCATATCTATAGTTTTCTTCAGTCATAGCTGAATTCTGTGGAATTAAAACCCATTTATATTTATCAGTTACATATTGAATCACATTTTTTCATTCTTGTCTTATGATTGAAAAAGAATCTATCAATTCTTTTTTTGTTAAATACTTATATAGTTCTTTTACTTGTAATTCAAACATAAAATCACCTAACCTTTAATATAAATATACCATGTAAGATACAAGTATACATTAATATTATTATCTTACTTTTTCTTTAAGTACCCTATAAATTCACTCATTGTTCTTTGTTAAATAAAAGGTGTTTTTGAAAACACCTTTTAAATTCAACTATTTTTTTTATATATACTAACTAAACCTTTTAATATTAATAAATCATCAAATATATATGATTTATCAAACAAATCTCGAATAAACCTTGATGCCCCACCAGTAATGATAACTTGATAGTCATTATTATTTTGTTTCTTAATTTCTTCAACAATTCCTTTAACCATAAAGGCATGTCCATATAATAAACCTGAATTTAGACAGTCAATTGTATTAGTTTCTATAACCTTACTTGGTGTCTTGAACTCAAACTGACTTAATTGTGAAGTTTCACCGACAAGCGCATCTCTTGAAGTAACTAGACCTGCTGTAATGGAAACTCCTTTAATAACTTTCTTCTCAATTAATGTAAAAGTAGTCGCAGTACCCATATCAACAACTATAGCATTTTCACCATATTCATTAATTACCGCAGCGGCACTTGATACTAAATCTGCCCCTACTTCTTTAGGATTATCAACGATAATTTTTACACCAGTTTTTATTCCAGGACCAATAAATATTGGTTCGACATTTAAATACTTAATACTTAAGTTCTTAAATATTACATTTAATTCAGGAACAACACTTGAAATTATTATTCCTTTAGCGTTTTTTAATATGTCTTTTAATATTGTATAATACTCATCTATTGATTTAGATGGATCAGTTTTATATCGATATGTTTCATTTATTTTACCATCATACATAGATAAAACAATATTTGAATTTCCTATATCAACAAGTACAATCATAGTTAATCCCCCTTTATTTTATACTAAGTGCCACTTTAAGTCTATTCACAACAGCTGATCCTACAATAGTACACATTACTACTTCTAAAATTGAATTTACTAGTACAATAGTAAGTAAAAATCCTAAGAAACTATTTCCACCAATGAAGTATTTTGCTACGTAATCAATTACTCCTAAAGTACCTTCTCTTGTTAGTCCCTCAGATATTCCATAAATATCGAAATACCAATAGTTTACTGCACTTACATAAAGAAGTGTAATAACTAGGAAAGAGTGTAAAACAGTCATAAATGCAAAGAATAACACATCACCTGAAAGTTTATTTGTAATTCTCTTTTTAATAAATTGTAAAACATCATAAGCGAAGAATCCTACTAAGAATCTTGGTAATACACTAACTATTGGATTTGTAAAAACAGGATCCAATAATCCTACAGGACGAGTAAATGCAACAAATAACGATGTGAATCCAAATACTAATCCTAAAAATCCTCCAACTTTTCTACTACCAAAATATGCACCAATAAATACTGGTATATGGATAGTTGTAAATCCTACCATTGGTGTAACACTAACATACCCAAAATTTGGAACAAGTCCCAATACGAGAATAACTGCAGTCAATACAGCAGTTAGGGTAATTTCTCTTGTACTAAAATTTTTCATAATTTCTCTCCTTTTTAGTCCTCAATGAGGTACCATAATTTGATCTATATGTTTAAATCTTAAACATTACTTTTAATTTCTTTTACTAAACTATTATTAATCATTTTAATAATTGTATATACCATTTTTTTGACTTCTAAATAATCATCACTACTAATCATTGATGTAGTTGAATGAATATATCTAGCTGGCATTCCAATAGTTGCTACTAGTACTCCATCTCCTGCAAGTTGAATTTTCGCAGCGTCAGTTCCACCCATTGATTTATAATATTGGAATTTAATTCCATTAGCTTCAGCAGTTTCTCTTATAAACTTTTTCATTCCTTGATGCATGATAGCAGAAGGATCATAAAATCTTAATAAGAATCCCTTACCTATACTTCCTCCAACTTCGTCTCCTCCAAATGAATCTTGACATGGTGAACAGTCTACTGCAAGGAAAACATCAGGTTTAATTAAGTTAGCCGCAGTTCCAGCTCCTCTTAAACCAACTTCTTCTTGGACAGTTGCTCCAACATATAATTCACAATCGATGTCACTAGCTTTAATGTCTCTAGCTACTTCTAGGCTTATTCCGCAACCAAATCTATTATCCCAAGCTTTACTAAAGAATTTTTTCCCGTCTTTTGATACAGTAAAATCATTTCTTGGTATAACTTGCATTGCTATTTTCACACCTAATTCAATTGCGTGTTCTTTAGAGTCTGCTCCAATATCAATTAGTAAATCGGAAAATAATAATGGTTTTGGTTTTTCATCTTTTCCTCTCCTTAAATGAGGAGGTTTAGATGCAGTAACACCAGGAATCTTTTCTAAATCATCAGTGATAAGATCAAAGTGTTGAGATAAAAACACTTCTCCTTTAACTCCACCTAAATTTGTAATTTTAATCAATCCTGATTTTTCAATTCCAGTTACAATTGCTCCAACTTCATCCATGTGTCCAGCAAGCATAACTTTTGGACCTTTTGATCCCTTATTGATAATACCAAATATACTTCCTAATTTATCTTCAATAATTTCTTCTACATAAGGTTCTAAATTCTTTCTCATGTAATCTCTAACTGGTTTCTCAAAACTAGGTGCTCCTGGTAAATCTACTAAATCTCTATAAAGTTTGTCCATAATATCACTTGTACAATAATTAAATTATTATACATTCCTTTCTAATAATTTTCTATGGTAAGTTGATTTTCTTTTTTTATTTTATTTTTATTGTTTGTTTCACCATACTTGTAAAACAATAATATTAAAACAATGACCATGAATAACTGTAGTAACATCTGAGAGTAATTCAACACTTTAATTATCATTAATATTTGATCTTGATCATTAACTACAGAGATTACTCTGTTTATTAAAGAACTTGCACTAGATATAAAGGCTGTAACTATTGAAATTGATAAATATATAAATGTTAATACTTTTTCTTTTTGTATAACCGCTACTATTATCAATGATAAATATATAATAAATTTAATATTGGATATTGTAGTAAAGAGAGCAAAATAAATTATATGTGAATCAAAATACCCTAAAGTTGTTCCAATCGCAAATATAAGAAAGCTTAATATATGGGTAAATATAAGTACTTTAAACACTAATTTTTCTTTCAAACTATAAAATACATACAATGTTGAAAGAGCAAGTGGCAACCCAATTATTAGATTTACTTTGATATAAACACCATAATCTTCATAAAAAGCAGTTAAGTTGTTTTCAAGATACAATCTAATTCCTATATAACTTATTAAATAAGAAACAAATATTAAGAGACTTAGTATGCTCTTTTTTTTATCAAGAGTGGATCCCATGTAAGTACCCCCTAAAATTTAGCAGTAAGTTTTTGAATTTTATTCCCTCGCTTACTAAATTTTTCTTCAAACTCAGTCATTATATTATCCTTAAAATCGCTATTATGTAAGTCTAATTCCACATACAGTAAATTCATTGGATAATTAGTTGTTTCTTCAAATGAAAATTGAAATAATTCTTGATTGTCAGTTTTAATATGTAGTTCAGAATCTTCTTTTAATAAATCTTTATATATATCTAAAAATCTTTTATGTGTTAATCTTCTTTTTGCATGTCGATCTTTTGGCCACGGGTCAGAAAAATTTAGATAAATTCTATCTATAGATTTACTCTTAAAAATCTGTCTTAGATCTTGAGCATCAGTTCTAAGCAACATTAGATTACTAAGAGGTTCTTCTATTACTTTTTCAAGTGCTCTAACAATTACACTATCAAATCTTTCAATACCAATATAATTTATATTTGGATTGAGTAAAGCTTTAGTATAAATAAATTTACCTTTACCCATTCCTATCTCAATATGTATAGGAAAATCATTGATAAATAAATTATCTAAATCAATTAATTCATTATCAATATTATCAATAATTAATTCTGGATGTGAAGCTATTAAATCTTTAGCTCCTTTAACATGTCTTAGTCTCATAATACCACCAAATACATTATAACAAATAAATCTATTTTTTATAAACTATTTTACATATTTATTTAATTAAAAAAAGCTTTATCAGGAATTTCCTAATAAAGCTTTTAATTATTTAGTTAATTCAAACAAAGCATCCATATATATAGCTGTTGCTTTTAATATGTCTTCAATAAACACATGTTCATCTACTTGATGCGCAACATCTTTTCTATGAGGCATTGATGCACCAAATGCAACAGCTTTATTTAAGGCTCTTGAATAAGTACCTCCACCTATAGTCATTAAAGGAGTCTCTGTATCACCAGTATGTTTTATATATGCTGCATGTAGTGTTTTGACAAGTGGATCTTCTTTGTCAACATAGTGAACTGGATTGTCTGATATTTCATTAAATTTAAATTTATATTTTTTTGAGGCTTCATCAATTTTTATAATTGATTCTTCTTTATTCCAGCCTTTTGGATAACGACAATTTATTCCGATTCTAAATTCATTATCTTCATATTCAAATATTGCTGGATTCATTGTGAAATCTTTCATTTCTGGATCGTTGTGCTCGATTTCAAGTTTTTCACCTAGATGATCAAATGATAAATAAGTAACAATAAACTTTGTGAAATCATTACTGATATGCTCATTCAGGAAACCAGCTAAAATAAATGCTGCATTAATTCCTAGACTAGGAAGCATAGCATGTGATCTTTTACCATGAATAATATACTTATCATCTTTAACTTCACCATGGAAACCGTTAAATGATAAATACTTTTTAAATTCATCTTTTAAATCAATACTTAAAGTACATTCAGCATAGTCAGGCACAACATTATATCTATCCCCTGCATTAAATGTAAGTAACGATTCATCTTTCACTTTTCCATTTATATCAAATGTGTAAATTCCTTTTTCCGCATATATTAAAGGGAAACTAGCATCAGGGGCAAACCCAACAGAAGGCATTTCTTCTGTTTTAAAATACTTTTCAATACCACGCCAACCTGTTTCTTCGTCCGTCCCTAATATAATTCTAATTCTTTTATTAGGTTTAATTCCTAATTCTTTTAAGAATCTAACAGCAAAATATGCTGCCATTGTAGGTCCTTTATCATCTCCAGAACCTCTTGCATACAATTTACCATCTTTTATAACAGGGCTAAATGGAGGATTTGTCCAGTTTTCCCCTTCAGGCACAACATCTAAGTGACATAATACTCCAACAATTTCCTTACCTTTACCAAATTCTATGTGTGCAGCATAATTCTTTATGTTTTTAGTTACAAACCCATCTTTTTTAGCTAAATCAAGCATATAATGTAAACTATTATTAATTTCCACACCGAATGGGAACTCACTATTTGGATCAAATTCTGTGAGTACACTAGGAATCCTTAGTAATTCTTTTATTTTATTAATAATTAAATCTTGGTTCTCTAAGACATATTTATAAAAATCCATTTTACCACCTCTTCTAATTTAAAATAGCATTATATCACACAATAAGCAATATTAAATTCTATTTACATTAAATTAGATAAACAATACTTCTCTTTTGATTATAATATATATATTTTTAATGTTATAATATCTATAAATAGAATGCTCACTATTTATATAAAATATATTTAACTTGACATATGAGTACTTATTCATATAAAATATATTATGGTATTTTAAAAATACTAACATCAATATAAGTATGTATATTAAAAAGAAGGTGCCCTTAATGATTAAAAAAATATTAATGAAAAATTTAATTTGTTCGAATTGTGCAGGTAAAATAGAAAAGGCTCTATCAGAACTACCTTATGTAGACTCAGCAAGTTTTAATTTCCCCAATCAAATAATGTTAATAGATGTCACAGATGACTATGATGAAGATTCTGCGATTATTGACATTAGAAAAATTGTTGATTCAATTGAAGATGGTGTTGACACTTATCCTTATGATAAAAGACATCTAGTTGAATCAAAAAAATCAATTAATAAATTCAATTCATTTTTTATTGGGATGGTTATTTATATAGTTGGATTTATAGCTTTATATATTTATAAAGGTAATGAAGCATTTGGGATGTTGTTCGAGCATATAATTGAAGACTTTACAATGCCTCTAGCGTTCATTCCTGTGTTCTGGGCAGGTTATTTATTCTTTGCTTATAAAATATTCATGAAAACCTTAAAGGGTGTTAGAAGAAAAGAAGTTTTCAATGAAAATACATTAATGCTCATTGCAACTATCGCTGCAATGAGTTTAGGATATTATTTTGAAGCAATCCTTGTTATTGTTTTTTATACTTTGGGAGAGTTTCTCCAACATAAAGCAGTTCATAGAAGTAAACAAGAAGTTTCTAGTTTAATGGATTTAAAGATTGATTATGCTAATAAAGTAATTGATGGAAAAGTTGTTATTGTTGATCCTTTATCTATTAGAAAAGGTGATGTACTTGTAGTTAAGAACGGTGAAAAAATACCGGTTGATGGAAGAATAATTAAAGGTTCTACTTCTTTAAATACTAGTGCTCTAACAGGTGAAGCTAAATTATCAACTGTGTCTCTTGGAGACTACATATTAAGTGGTAACTTAAATGTAGGTGGAGTTATAGAAATTCAAGCTTCTAAAGAATACTCTGAATCAACTATTGCTAAAGTAATTGATTTAATTGAAAATTCGACAAACCATAAAGCAAAAACAGAAAACTTTATTACTAAATTTGCTAGATACTATACTCCATTTGTAACTCTAGCTGCGTTCTTAATGTTCTTAATACCAACATTGTTAGATCCAAATCCAGCTCATACATCTGATTATATATATAGAGCGGCAACTTTCTTAGTAATTAGTTGTCCTTGTGCATTAGTCTTATCAATACCATTATCTTATTTCTCTGGTATTGGGGCTGCGGCAAGAAAAGGAATCTTATTTAAAGGTAGTACTTTCCTTCATTCAATAACTAATGTAGATACAATCGGAATAGACAAAACTGGTACATTAACTCATGGTAACTTCACAGTTGGTGAGTATACAAATATGGAAACACTAAAAATAGCTGCGAGTGCTGATAGATATTCTTCACATCCTATAGCTATATCAATAGTTAAGTTTTACGAAGGTGAATATTACGAATTTGAAAACATCGAAGAAGTTCCTGGTATGGGACTTGTAATTGCAACACCCGAAGGTAAAATATTAGTAGGTAACCGTAAACTACTAGGGAAACATAATGTTAAAGTAAAAGATAAAAAAACAATGATTGGATCAAATGTATTTGTAAGTAAAAATGGAAAATATATTGGTAAAATAGTTGTTAAAGATGAAATTAAAAAGTCTTCAATGAATGTAATGCGAAGACTAAGTAAAAAATATAATATTACAATATTAACAGGTGATAATGAATTTATCGCAAAAGACGTTGCTGATTTACTTGGTGGAATCAACTATGAAAGCGGATTACTCCCAGAAGAGAAAATTGAAAAATTCAATCAACTTCAATCTAAAAACCCTAAAATATATGTTGGTGACGGAATTAATGATGCACCACTACTTAGAAACGCAGATATTGGAATTGCAATGGGTGGCGGAAGTGAAATAGCACTTGATGTTGCTGATGTTATAATAATGAATGATGATTTAGCTTTATTAGAAGATGCATTAAATATTGCTAAAAAAACAAAAAGAATTGTATTCCAAAATATTATATTTAGTTTAGGAGTTAAGTTCACATTCTTAGTACTAGCTGGATTTGGATATAGTACAATGTTAATGGCAATATTCGCAGATGTAGGTATAACATTATTAGCTGTTATGAATAGCTTGAGAATAATCTATTCTAGGGGGAATAAATAATGACTGAACATAACCATGATAAATTAGTTGATATCCAAGAAACAGTAAAGTTGTTTAAAATTTTTAGCGATTATACAAGACTTCGTATAATTGAATTACTTTATACTGGTGAAAAATGCGTTCAAGATATCGCAGATAGTTTAGAAACTAGCCAATCAGCAATATCTCATCAATTAAAACTATTAAGAGATATGAATGTAGTTAGAGCTAGAAAAGAAGGAAAACAAGTAATTTATTCCTTACAAGATAATCATATAAAAGAAATCTTTTTAATTGGATATTCACACGCAACACAATGCAAAATATAAAAGCTGTTAATTCAGCTTTTTTTATACAAAAAAAGTCTGTCACATTGACAGACTTTTTAACATATTAATGTTTAATTAACGCATATTTTTTCTTTCCTCTTTTTAAAACAGTGAACTCATTTTCAATAGCATTCTCTTTACTGACCATAAATTCTAAGTCTGTAACTTTTACCCCATTAACACTCACTGCATTGTTCTTAATAAATTCTCTTGCTTCTCTTTTACTTGAAGCAAGTTTACTGGCAATCAATGCGTCAACTAAATTCATATCTTCAGCGATAGTTATTGAAGGAACATCTTTAAAACCTTCACTGATTTCGTCAATTGACAATGATTTTATATCACCACTAAACAATGCTTTTGAAATTCTAACTGCAGAATCGTATGCTTCTTTTCCGTGAACTAATACAGTTAATTCTTCAGCTATTTTATTTTGTGCTAGACGTTGATGAGGTGCTGCTTCAAATTGTTTTATTATCTCTTCTGTTTCTTCAACACTCATGAATGTGAATTTCTTTAAATGACTAACTGCATCACTGTCAGGTGTATTAATCCAATATTGGTAGAACTCATAAACAGAGGTTCTTTTTTTATCTAACCATACTGCCCCACTTGCTGATTTACCAAACTTAGTCCCATCAGCTTTTGTTAATAAAGGCCATGTTAACCCAAATCCTTTACTTTCATGTCCTAGTGTTTTTCTTATTAACTCAAGACCTGCAGTTATATTACCCCATTGGTCTTGACCACCAATTTGCATTTTACAATTATAATCTTTATATAGATGCATAAAATCTAGTGATTGAATAATTTGATAGCTAAACTCAGTAAAGCTTATTCCATTTTCTAATCTCGATTTTACACTATCTTTATTTATCATATTATTGATATTGAAGTGTTTACCAATATCACGTAAAAATGTAATAATATTGTACTTAGAAATCCAGTCATAATTATTAACAACCTTTGCAGTCGGAAGTATTCTTACTACTTGCTCTGTGATAGCTGCTGCATTAGATAATGAAGTTTCTAATGTAAGTAACTGTCTTTCACTATTTCTTCCACTAGGATCACCAATTAAACCAGTTCCCCCACCTATTACTAAAATAGGATTATGCCCTCTATCTTGTAATCTTTTTGAAACTAAATAGGATATTAAATGCCCTACATGTATACTATCTGCGGTTGGATCTACTCCTACATAAAATGTTACCTTCTCATTTTCAAGAACATTTCCTACTTCTTCGTCAGTAACATCAAATACTAAACCTCTCCATTTTAACTCATCGATTAATCTCATAATAATTTTCCTCCTATAATATAAGTATATAAAAAGTTCGCCCTAAATAAAGGACGAACTATTATCCGTG
>JAFLJX010000044.1 GCA_022712785.1 Mycoplasmatota bacterium
TTCCCTACCCGACGCTCGTCCGCTCTAACCCATCTTTAATTGCAATTTTTTCTGATTTAACAAAAGCATCAATTATATCATATACTTCACTTGTTTTTAGTTCTCTTGGTTCTACTGCATAATCTCTGTTAGCTTTAACACATGACGGGCACACAATATCCTGATTTGTATAAAGCCCCGGTATATTCATTCTTCCACCATGATGAAGTTGCAGGATTGATAATGCTCCTTCACTTTTTATTGCATTAGAAAGTCTTTTCATTGAATCTAGATATCTTTCATCTCTAGCTGTAATTTGGTTTTCAAATGCTTGAGCATTTTTATTGATTGCTGTAGCCGCTGTGATAACCATACCCATTCCTTTAGATCTTGTTTTATAGTAGACTTCCTCTTCTTTAGAAAGTGTCAAATCTTCATTACTTGCATACGTTGTCATTGGTGCGAGTACTAATCTATTTCTTAATACTGCTCCATGTCCAAAAGTAAATTTTTTAAATGTTTTAATCATAATACCACCTCGTATATAATAATACAATTTATAGGGGGTTTGCTCAAAAATAACGCTACTATAAAGAGAAATGCCTTCGCATTTCTCTTTATTTTTCTTCTGAATTTCTACATCTTCTTTTAAGTTCATCGACAAACTCATCTCGGTTTTTTGGACCAACTTGTATATCACCTTTCATCCATGTTTTATTACGAATTTTAATTAAAACTCTTTTATTTGTCATTGCGTATGACGAAAGATAACTTTTAACAAGTGAAATAGATTTTATATCATCATACTTAATTCTTTTATATATTGGACCAAGTCTTATATACAACTCTTCATCTCTAAATTCATGGTATGAACTAAACAACATCCATAACAAAAATATATTAATAGGCAATGTAATCAATATGAATACAAATATTTCTCCTGAAGGCATAAAAAACGCAGGACCTACTGTAAGAACTATTGCTAAATAAAATGTAATTTTAATCCAATTATCAATCTTAGCTTCATATCTCATATTAGATCTCCTTTATTAAGAGTCGGTTAAATTTATGTCTTTAACAGTTTAGCTAAACTTTTGTCTGTTTTTTCTATTTATTTAATGTATTCTTCAATACTTGAGAAATCATGTCCTAACATATCTCAGTTTCTAACCAAATATCTTCAAGTCTTATTGAAAATCATAGTGAAATCCATGAAGTTCTTCTGTTGTTTTTTGAAGTTTTATCAAAGTACCTTGTTTCCTTATTTCAATAGATGGTTTAAAGATAACATATCCCAAAATTAGAATTACAACGATAAAAGGAACAGTTAAATATAGTTTATCTAATTGATTTGGTAAACTTGAATATAGTTTAATGAACAAAAATGTAAAATCATCTTTTACTTATCTAATAAATTTATTGCCTTATTTATAGTATTATCAAAGTTCTTCATATCAACATTAACCCATTCTACATTAAATTGATTATTAAAGAAAGTTAACTGTTTCTTAGCTAGATTTCTTGAATGTTGTTTTATCTTATTAATCGCTTCTTCTAAGGAATAATCACCATCAAAGTAAGTATACAATTCTTTATATCCTATAGCACTAACACTATTAGATTTTATTCCTTTATCATACAAATTTTTAACTTCTTCAATTAGTCCTTCTTCAATCATTACATCAACTCTTTTATTAATGATTTCATATAATAAAGTTCTATCTAAAGTTAACCCTATTATCTTAAAATCATATAATGGGACATCTTTATTCTTATTATTAGATACCTTATTATCTTTAGATCTTGATATTGCTTGAAGAACTCTTTTTCTATTATTCATATGAATATTTAAAGAGGACTCATTGTCTCTTTCTTTTAGTATGTTGTGAAGATCTTCATTTGATATATCTTTATATAATTCATCAAGTGATCTATCACGTGAAGAATTAGAAAAATTATAATCATATAAAACACTTTTAATATATAAGCCCGTGCCACCTACAATTATTGGATTTAATCCTCTTTCTTCAAAATCTAATATTTTTTCTCTTACTACTTTTTGAAATAAAGCAACCGAAAAATCTTCGGTTGGTTCTAATATATCTATCAAATGGTGTTTAATTCCATTCATCTCTTCATTCTTTATTTTAGCACTACCGATATCCAATCCTTTGTAAACCTGAACACTATCCCCTGAGATAATTTCTGTTTTATAATGAGAAGCTAAAGCGAGTGATAACTTTGTTTTACCAATTCCAGTCGGACCAATAATTACAATAATCATTACATTATTCTCATAAATAATTTTTCAATTTCAGTTACTGTGAAATTGATAATAGTAGGTCTACCATGGGGACACGTGAATGGATTAGTACAATTGTCTAAGTCTAACAATAGTTTTTTAACTTCATTTTTATTTATGTACTTGTTAGCTCTAATTGAATGTTTACAAGATAAACTTTTAGCTAAAGAATCTTTAACTTGTCCTATCGTGATATCTTTACCTTCCAATACATATCTAACTATTTCTTCTGTATAAATTCCTTCATATCCTTCAACAAACCAGGTAGGAACATTTGTGATATCTATAGAATGAACTGAATTAATTTCAAATTTAATTCCAAGAGGAGAAAAAAGATCAAACTTATCTTTTAGTTGAAATACTTCGCTATTACTTAAGTTTATAGTAATAGGAATTAACAATTGGTATG
>JAFLJX010000045.1 GCA_022712785.1 Mycoplasmatota bacterium
CTAGATTAACATCGTCTATTACTGTTTTAGGAAGTTTTAAAAGCCCCAAAATATTAGTTACATAAACTCTACTCTTACCTATTTTTTTTCCTAATTCCTCATGAGTTAGTTTCAAATTATGTATTGCTCTTTCAAAAGCAATTGCCTCTTCAATAGAAGT
The DNA here is from genome assembly GCA_022712785.1 of Mycoplasmatota bacterium. GTDB lineage: Bacteria > Bacillota_I > Bacilli_A > Izemoplasmatales > Izemoplasmataceae > JAFGXW01. The sequence continues at coordinate 161 of JAFLJX010000045.1, forward strand.
TAAATCTTCTCTTTGAAGATTTTCTAGGATAGCTAACTCAGATAAATAAATTGCATTATATTCTCTTATAATACTTGGAACAGTAGTCATACCGGCAAGTTCACATGCCTTAACTCTTCTTTCACCAGCAACTAAAATATATCCTTTAGCAGCAGGTTTTAGTATTACAGGTTGTATAACGCCGTGTTCTTTAATTGATTCACACAATTCTTTTAATTTAGTAGGATTAAAAACTGTTCTTGGTTGTTCTGGATTAGGTTTAATTAAACTAATTTCAATATCTAAAACTTCTTCGCTTAAATTTACATTAATTTGGTTTTCCTCGATCAAGTCACTAATACCTCTTCCTAGTTTAAGCTCGTTCACTAAGTGCAACCATTTCTTTTGCTAAATTTTGGTAACTCAGTGATCCCTTAGAACGAGGAGAGTATTCTGTTACAGGGAGCCCGTGACTTGGAGCATTAGAACACTTCACATTTCTAGGTATAATTGTTTTAAATACTTTTTCTTTAAAATATTTTTTAACTTCATTTATTACTTCATAGCCAATATTACTTCTAGTATCAAGCATTGTTAAGAGAACTCCTTCTATAGTTAGAGTTCGTTTATTATGTTTTTGTTTTGTTTGTATTAGTCTAATGGTGTTTAATAATTGTGTTAATCCATCTAATGCCAAAAACTCACATTGTACAGGAATAAGAACACTATCTGAAGCCATTAAAGCATTGATAGTAACAACTCCTAAAGATGGAGGACAATCAATTATTATAAAATCATAATCGTTTCTAACTTCTTCTAAAGCATTAGAAAGAATAAAATCTTTATTATCATGAGATATTAATGAACTCTCAATGTTTCCAAGCTCATATCTTGAAGGTAAAATATCTACATTTACACTCTTAACTTTGAGAATTACGTCTTTTATATTTGCTTTTTCACTAAATATATCTGCGACAGTCACAGCAAGATTAGCTCTGTTAACTCCCATGGACATTGTTGCGTTAGCTTGATGATCTACATCAACTAATAATACTCTCTTCCCTAAGTATGATAGAGAACTTGCTAAATTTACACTGGTTGTTGTTTTCCCAACTCCACCTTTTTGATTGCTTATTGCTAATATTTTACCCATAGATTCCACACCTCAAACGCTAATATTTTCTTAAAAGAAAGCAATATAATTTTATCATAATTTTATTAAAAATAATATACTCTAAACATAAAAGTTATCCACAAAATCTGTGGATAACTATGCTTATAAGTTCTTTTCAAATAGCTCTTCGTTATCAAGATAAAAATTCACTTGTTCAAACGATATAAATGCTCTAAATTCTTTTGAAACAAATAACTCGGTAATCTCTTCATGTGTTAATATTCTCGAAACTTTACCCCATCTATCATATTGAGTCACTTCTGTTTTTAAGTATCTGTATAAAATAGATAACCCTAGTAACCTATCAATCTTATTATTAAAGAGCTTTTCAAGATTATATTCGTATCTGCTTTCTTGAAACTTTTTATCTCCTTTAAACAATGTTGTAAAATCAAACAAAACAGAGACAAGTTCGCTTCTTGTAGTTAATAAATATTTCTGTAAATCAATTGCATATTTTCTTGTTATGAGTGGGAGATTATTATCGTTTATAATGGTATCAATCTCTTGATCATGCAGAAAGAAATAAAACTCGACTACTTCAGCAATCTTATTACCATCTTCTTCAAAAAACTCATTTATAAAAACTGAAAGTTCACTAATTAATTGTTGAAACTTAGGGTCTTTATATAATGGATCTTGTTCGTTTTTTTCTAAATTTTCCTTAAGGTATTGAAGACTAAATGACTGGTATTTCTCTAAAACCTTATCCATACTCACCCATTCATTATTCATGTTCTCGTATATATTATCTGAAACTATAAACTGAATTAAGAAAATGATGTAAAATCCTATTAATATAGATTGATAAGTCAATGATGAAAATTCAACACCTGTTGAATTTAGACCTACAATCGCATGTCCATTTTCAATTATATAAAAAATACCATAAGCTGTTATTCCACCACCATATAACAAATAAGTAATGATGTCTTGGTAAAAAATAATTACTGTAAGCGTTACGAAAAATAGAATGTATCCATAAAAATGATCTGTTCCACTGACATAGAATACAGTTAATCCAATAATTGTATAAATACTGAAATGCATAGCCCATCTATTTAAATTCACAACAGTCAAAAACATTGTTAAAACCAATAAAAGAGCAAAACCAACAGGTATTAAAATATCAACCCCACTAGTGAAATTACTATATGAAGAAAGAGGTACACTTAATGTAACAAAAACAAACAAGAAACTTGTTACAATAGCAACTTTTAGTCTGAGAACTTCATTAAACGT
>JAFLJX010000243.1 GCA_022712785.1 Mycoplasmatota bacterium
TATAGGTCATTTATTATTTGTAAATCATTATATAAAATACATACTAAAAATGATATAATTTCAATTAGAGAAGGACATAAGGTGGTATTATGTTACATATAAAGGATTACGTATTTCAAAAAGACATATCTATTCATAGTAACAAAACAGCTATAAACTGGCCTGTAGTATATTTAATCGAGAATGATAAACAAATATACATAGGTGAGACAAATAACTTTAAAAGACGAATGAAACAACATTATATGAATTCAAATAAAAGAAAACTAAACAAAGTTCATCTTATAACTGATAATGATTTCAATAAATCTGCTATTAGAGATATAGAAGCTGCTTTAATTGGCTATTTCGATGCGGATAAAAAATACGAGTTACTAAATAATAATGGTGGATTTGCTAATCAAGATTATTTTGATAGAAATACATATAAAAATAAGATTCCTCTAATATGGGAAAAATTACAAAAAAAAGGATTAGCAGATAAAGAAATCTTTCAATTAGAAAATTCAGATCTCTTTAAATATTCACCATATAAATCTTTATCTCAAGATCAATCTGAAATAGCTCAAATGATTTTAAGAGATTGTTCTAAAGAATTAGTTTCAATGTCTTTTGTAGAAGGTAATCCTGGAACTGGTAAAACAATACTAGCTATGTACCTACTTAAAATACTTGTACATTCAAAAGCTAGAGATAATAAAAAAGTTGCCTTAGTAGTTCCTATGACATCTTTAAGAAAAACCTTAAAGAAAGTAGCAAGATCAATTAAAGGATTGAAATCATCACACATAATTGGTCCTGGAGATGTAATTAAAGATACATATGATACTTTAATTGTAGATGAAGCGCATAGACTTAAAAGAAGAGTAAATATTACTAACTATAAATCATTTGATGATACAAATAAGTATTTAGGATTAGATATTCATAAAGGGGATCAATTAGACTGGATATTAGCGTCAGCTAATCATCATATTTTATTTTATGATGAAGGCCAATCAATTAAACCAACAGATATAAAAAAAGAAAAGTTTATGGATTTAAAGTTATCAAGACAATCTTCACAAACGTCATATACTTTAGTTTCTCAACATAGAGTAAAAGGTGGTAATGAATTTATAACTTACGCTAATAACATTATGAAAAACAATAATCCTAAAAAAATATCATTTGAAGAATATGATGTAAAATTATTTAATGATTATTCAAAAATGAATAATGCAATAAATAAATTAGAAAATGATCTAAAATTAGTTAGAATGGTTTCAGGTTATTCATTCAAATGGATTTCAAAGAAAGATAAAACTAAATATGATATATTATTAGATGGAGTTAGTAAACAATGGAATACTACAGCTGAAGATTGGGTAAACTCACCTAACGCTAGAAATGAAGTTGGTTGTATTCATACAGTACAAGGATATGATCTAAATTATATTGGATTAATATTTGGTTATGAGATTGATTATGATTTTGATAAAGAGACAATAGTTATAAATAATGATATGTATTTTGATATTAAAGGAAAATCTTCAATTAATAATGAAACAGACTTAAAAGATTATATTGTTAATATATATATAACCTTAATGACAAGAGGAATTAAAGGAATATATATGTATGCATGTAATAAGAACTTTAGTAAGTACCTAGAACAATTTTTTGAAAAGGATGATTAATATGAAAGAATTGAATAGTATTATAGAAAAGCTTATTAAGTTTAGAGATGATAGAGATTGGAAACAATTTCATACTCCTGACAACTTAGCTAAAAGTATTTCTATAGAAGCAAATGAATTGTTAGAAAACTTCCAATGGGGAAGTCAAAATGCTGATATAGAAAACATAAAGGAAGAGGTAGCTGATATCTTTGGATATTTACTTCTCTTGTGTGAAGAGTTAAATATAAATTTACTAGAAGTTACAAACACAAAGATTAAACTTAATAACGAAAAATATCCTGTAGAAAAATCTTTTGGGAACTCTACAAAATATAACAAGCTTTAGTAAGGATGAGGATGTATGGAAAAGTATTTATCTGATTGGTTTCGAATAATTGAAGAAATGAAAAACGATAATACATATAAGACTGCTTGGGGAAAAGGTATTGTGGAATCTATATATTTGGAAGAATATACAGTTTTTGATGACAAAATAATTGTAAAACAGTCTGACATAGCCAATAAAATGATTAGGTATTATTGGAATCAGACTTTTTTCTTTGGGTTGTCACAAGGAAAAAGTCCAGTAATTGTTCAAATTGTTAATAATCTAATAGAGAATTACAAAACAAAAGTAAATACATATCCTATTCCTTGGAATGAGGCTGAATTAATAGTAAAAAAAGATAAAAAAAACTATAATAGATCAATATTGAAAATACTATCAAACGCAAGAACAAATGTTTGTCCTAGATTTCTTAATGTAAGCAATAAAGAAGTACTAGATATTTATGAAATAGATAAAGAGAATAAGACATTAATTTTTTCAATTGAAAGTGTCGAAATTATTAAAGATTATGCTTTTGTTCTTTCTAAACTATTCAATTATAAATGGGCTCAATTATTAGAAAGATATAACACTGCTCCAAACATAACAAAAAAAGTAAATGCATCATCTGATAGAAAGATAAAAAGAAAAAGCCTTGCAGAATATAAGAAGATTTTACTAAAATATTATCATTCAAATGAGATAATAGATTTTTACACTGGAGAGGTTATTAGTATTAATGACATTCATATAGATCATGTTATACCTTGGAGTTTTATATATAGTGATGATATATGGAATTTGGTTGTTACTAAATCAACTAACAACTTAGCAAAAAGCAATAGGCCACCAACAAAATTAGAAGTTAATAAATTAAAACAAAGAAATAAAGAGTTGCTTAAGATATTTGAAGATAAAAATGTAAAATACAAAGATACACTAGAATTTTCATTAGAAAACAAAATCCTTGATAAACTATATGTAAATTTAAGAGGATAGTATTATAAAAAAAGGAGGAACATCTGTATGTGGATATATATTATACTGGGATTAATCATTTTTTCTCTGTTTTCTTTCCTGCAATCACCTAAAGGGAAAGGTATAATAGGAGAATATAGAGTTAATAGAATATTAAAGAAATTAGCGCTTAATTTAGGTGGAATTGAATTTGCTGATTTTATGTTTGAAGATGACAAATCATCATCTCAAATAGATAATATGTTATTAACTCAAAAAGCATTATATGTAGTTGAAGTGAAAAACTACAAAGGAATGATATTTGGATTAGAAGAAAATATGAACTGGACAGTAACAGTTAAACATGTAGATAGAAAGACATCTAAAAGTGGTAAAGTCTATAAAAAAACTCATATTTCTAAACATAAATTTTATAATCCTTTAAAACAAAACAG
>JAFLJX010000046.1 GCA_022712785.1 Mycoplasmatota bacterium
CCAAATGAATATAACGGCTAAAAAATATACTTTTACATAAAAATATACTTTTTTAATATATTATTGGGCAAAAGTGGGAACTTTTTTTCATATTGACACAATTTTATTAATGAATTACACTGAAAACAAGAAAGCTAAAAATATGAAATAAAAGGAGGAGTCACATGTCTAAAAAAGTTATAATAGTTGGAACCATGGACACTAAAGGAGCAGAGTTTTCATTCGTTAATGACATTATTAAAGGTCAGGGCGTTGAAACATTAATCATTGATGCAGGTATTTTCGAACCTACACTTAAACCTGATGTTTCAAATGAAGAGGTATGCAAGGCAAGCGGACACGATTTAAAAAAATTACGTGAAGCTAATGATCGTGGAACAAATGTTAAAGCCATGAGTGAAGGAGCTGCAGTTATCGTTCAACAATTACTTAAAGATGGAGTTGTTGCAGGAGTTATTTCATTAGGTGGAACTGGTGGATCTAGTATTGCGGCAAGAGTTATGAAAGATGTCCCAGTTGGTATTCCAAAAATATTAGTATCAACAGTTGCATCTGGAGATGTAAGTCCATATGTTGGTGTTAAAGATATTATGATGATGTATAGTATCGTTGATGTTGCTGGATTAAATAACGTATTAAAAGAAGTATTAACTAATGCTTCTTTAGCAATCGCAGGTATTGTTAAGAATAAAAAACCTATTCCTGCTTCTACAAAGCCATTAATTGGAGCTACAATGTTTGGTGTAACTACACCTTGTGTTACTACTGCAAGAGAATACTTAGAATCAAAAGGTTATGAAGTTATTATATTCCACGCTACTGGTGCTGGAGGAAAATCTTTTGAAACATTAATTGAATCTGGATACTTCAAAGGTGTATTAGATATTACTACTACAGAATGGTGTGATGAATTAATTGGAGGTGTACTTGGTGCAGGACCTGACCGTCTAAATGCAGCTGCATTAAATGGAATTCCACAAGTAGTATCTGTCGGTGCTCTTGACATGGTTAATTTTGGACCAGTTGACACTGTTCCCGCAAAATTTGATGGTCGTAATTTCTATGAACATAATGCAACAGTTACTTTAATGAGAACAACAGTTGAAGAAAATAAACAACTTGGTGAAATAATCGGTAAAAAAGTAAGCCAATCAGTTGGTAAAACAGCATTCTATATTCCTTTAAAAGGTGTTAGTATGATTGATACTGAAGGTATGCCATTCGAAGGTAAAGAAGAAGATAAAGCTTTATTTAATGCTTTAAGAGAAAATATTGATACAAGTAAAGTTGAATTAATTGAAATGGATAACAATATTAATGAAGACGAATTTGCATTGGCAATGGCAAAAAAATTAATTGAGTTATTAGAAAAATAATATAATCAAGAGGGAGAAAATTATGGCATTTACAAGAGAACAAGTACATGCAAGATTAGATGAACAAATAAAACAAGGTAAAGCGATAGTTGGAGCTGGAGCTGGTACTGGTATTAGCGCTAAGTGTGCTCAAAATGGAAAAGTAGATATGATTATTATCTACAACTCAGGAAGATATCGCATGGCAGGAAGAGGATCACTCGCAGGTTTAATGCCTTATGGTGATGCTAACGCAATCGTTATGGACATGGCAAGAGAAGTTTTACCTATTGCAAAAGACACTCCAGTTATGGCTGGTGTATGTGGTACAGATCCATTTAGAGATATGAAATATTTCGTTAGAGATTTAATTAACGTTGGATTCAGTGGTGTTCAAAACTTCCCAACTGTAGGATTAATCGATGGTAAATATCGAGCTAACTTAGAAGAAACTGGTATGGGTTATAGTTTAGAAGTAGATATGATTGCTGAAGCTCATAAACAAGGACTTTTCACCACCCCTTATGTATTCAATGTAGAAGATGCACAAAATATGACAAAAGCCGGGGCTGACTGTTTAGTTGCACATATGGGTCTAACTACAAAAGGATCTATTGGTGCAGTTTCTGCATTAACTTTAGATGACTGTGTACCAATCATTCAAGAAATTCATGACGCAGCAAAAAAAATAAACCCAGACATAAAAGTTATTTGTCATGGCGGTCCAATTGCTGAACCAGGAGATGCTGCATACGTTTTAAATAAATTAACCGGTGTTGTAGGATTCTTTGGTGCTTCAAGTATTGAACGTTTACCAACAGAAATAGCAATTAAAGAACAAGTAGAAAATTTCAAAAAAATAAAACTATAGGAGAAAGACTATGAAATTAGACAAATTTTTAATAGCCGTATCAATTAGTGTAGGAATATTAGCAGGATTATTCAATTTAGCATATGTATTATATGCTAACTCAAGTGCAACATTTAACTTAACAGGTTTAGTGGTAGCAGGATTCTTAGGATGGGCAACATTCTATGCAGCTGGTTCTGGTAAAAGTGGATTAGTTAAAGGAATCCCAGCAAATATGACTGGTATATTATGGGCAGTTGTAATCATATTCCTTTGGGACAAAGTATTTAGCTTCAATGAATTAGGTGCATTTGTAGCGGTAGCTATCGGTGCTGGAATGATGTGTTTCCAAGCAAATATCAAATGGCTAGGATTTATTCCTGGAGCATTTATAGGATGTTCAACATTCTTCGCATTAGGTGCAACTATTACCGCTGATGTTTTATGGCCATCAATCATTGGATTATTAATGGGATTAATATTAGGTTATATCTCTGAACAACTTGCTTTTGTAATTAAAGCTAAAGTATTAAAAGCATAAAAGGCAAATGAAAAACGAGTCCTAGACTCGTTTTTTTATGTTTTTTTATCGAGATAAGTACTTGATTACTCTCAATGCTTCAACTGGTGTTACAGGAGGTTTACCATTGTTCCTTATAGCTTCTGCTAACTCACTAAAAAACAATAGGTAATTCCCTTTCTCAACAACTTTCTCAATCTTGTTACCTTGATTATCATATTGATGATAAACTGCGTTATCTCCATAGTTTCTATCGTCTGGTTTCATTCCAGCAAGTAATTGATGTTCTTGTTCTCCCATTTCATAAAAATGGAAAGTACCAATATCTGTGTGTATCCTATATCTTATATCACTTTTTGCAGCGACCATTGTTGATTTTAAACGAACTACTTTATCTTTATATGTTAACATCATTGTAAAATGATCTATAATCTTTGAATCTTTTCTTAATTTATGTGTGGTTTTATAAAAGTCTTCAGGTTCACCGAATAATTGTAATGCTTGATCTAGATAATGAGTTCCTAAATCAAAAAGTAAATTATTTGAAGGTTTCCCTGATTCCTGCCATCCTTTCCTAACTTTTGGAACAAATCTATCCCATATAGCTTCATATTCAAAAACCTTAACTCCACTGTCTATTAATTTCTTTATAGTTAGGAAGTCACCATCAAATCTTCTATTTTGAAACGGTAAAGCCACTTTACCTTTTTTCTTAGCTAAAGTATTTAATTCTAACGCCTCTTCATAAGAAGCTGCGAAAGGTTTCTCTATCAGTACATGTTTATTATATTCAAGAGCAAGTTTTGCTTGTTCAAAATGTAAGTGATTTGGTGTAGATAAAACTACCAATTCAATCTCATCATTCTTCAATAAGTCTAAATAGTCTTTATATAGTAATATATTTGGATAATCCTTTTTAGATTCGTTTGAATTTCTTTCAACAACTGCTGACAATTCAAAGTCATTGTGTACTTCTATAAAAGGACATTGAAATATTCTACCTGAAAATCCGTATCCAACAACACCTGTCTTAATTTTTACCATATACTGTTCTCCTTTGTAACAACGATTTAAAACTATTTGATTTTATCTAATTAGAACAGGTCTTCCAGTACCGTCTTGTGTCCAAAGACTGTTTGCCAATGCATATTCAACATAGAATCCGTTCCACCATGAATTACTTGGCATTGTACTAGCATTTACAACAGTTGAATTAATTACATTTGATGATGTTGATGGAATATATCCATTCACAAACAATACATTTGAGTAGTAAACTTCATTTAATGTAATATTTGCTTTTTTACGTCCTAATACAGTTCCTACACTAGATATTTTATTGTAAAGTTCTCCAGTGTAAAACGAATTATTAATTGTTAATAGTGAATTGGTATTGTTGTTCCCAACAAAACCACCAACGTTTTTATTAGATTTATAAGTAATAGTTCCATCAGATAAATCAATACTTCCTTCTGAAATATAATCTACCACAGCTCGTGAAATAGACCCGCTAAGTTCTCTGAATGTGCCGTATATTCCACCTGTGTTTGAAGCAGTACTTCCTGTGGCAACATATCCTTGTAAATCAATATCTTCAATAATTATGAATCCTGATCCAGAATTTGCTCTACTTATTAAACCACCTGCACGTTTACTTGAATTAAGAACTGTGAGGTTAGTTGCTTTTATGTTTTTAATTATTAACTCTGTGTTTGCTTGAATCTGTCCAAATAAACCACCTGCACCATTTATTGAACTTCCAATAACATCTGCATTAGTAATTGTAATATTTTCAACTAAATTATTTACTCCAGAAACTCGTCCAGCAAAAATTCCCGCTTGTAGTGAGGAAGAATTGTAATACGCTACACTGAATCCCATTCCATAGTTTTCAATTTTAACATTTTTTATGGTTCCACCATTCATTTTTGAAAATATACTTAGGTATGCAGTACCTGAAACAGAAGTCTCCATTGTTATATTACTTAGAGTAAAGTCTCTTCCATCAAACTTACCTTTAAATGTGTTTGTTGTATGAGCTTGTAGATAATCCCATGTAAAGCCTGAAAAATCAATATCATTTCTTAAACAATAGTTATCTGTTGCTAGGCTCGTTGGAGATGTTGCAAAGTCATAAAACTCCTGAGCTGTATATATCGGTTCACAAAACTCAAAATCACCTACAGTTACATCCGCTGTTATAATTTCAGTATCTCCAAAAACACTACTTGCCCAGTACGCAAAAGTGATTCCCATGTTCGCAAACACGAGAATAATGGCTAAAGCCAATATCATTTTCCTGTGACTAGAAAGTATTTTTTTCATAATCGTTTCACCTTTTACTGATCATTGTATAGTTCCAATTATTATATCATAACCAGACTTTTCGTTCAACATAATCGATTATAACAAAAATGGTTATATCTTTTGTATTTATAAATTGTTGTACTTCTAGTCTTGATACCTTTCATAATTCTTTATTTCTTTTATTTTTTATCATTTATTAATTATTAATGCGTACTTATTTATTTCTAGAATATCAAATTTCTTTTGTTTATCATATTGTTTAGCTATTAATTTATCATTGCTCTTTCTTACAAAACTAGGACTTACAATTACTGTGAATTCAGGATATTTAAGATTGTGTATAACTATTTTAGTTGTAATAATCTTTTGTTTCATAGGTATGATAATAACTTCAGCCATTTCACAATGGAACTCACTTTTAATTACTGCGTTATAGAATTTACTTTTATAAAATGTACATTCTTTATCAAATGTAGAATCAATTATTTTTGTCCCGGTAAAACTTGTATATTTGAAAGAACAGTTTCTAAATATTGCATTTTCAAATGTACAACCATCAAGTGAAGAATAATCGAAGTTTACATTATAAACTTCAATATCCTTAAAATTTGCTTTGATTAATGCTGTACCTCTTAAATCTGTTCTTGAAATCTTTTTCATTTTGTTGTATTTATCGTTAAACTCTAGAATTGAAAGTCTGTCATCTCCATAGACTGTTTTAATTTGACTAAAATTCGTTTTTACAAATCTATTAATTCTTAAGTACTTTTTTATTTCAAAACGAAGAAAGATCCCTAGGCATGTAGACCAAATAATTTTGTGTTTAAACTCCGTCATGTGTTCATCAAAAGATTGCTTGTCTACTCTTTTTTTATACAATCTTGTGATTCTAGCCTGATTTTTCATCCAATACTCATGGAGGTCCTCTGTACCTACATATCCACATTTAAAAAGAAACCTATATAAAGGATTTCTCACCAGTTTTTTATTTGATTTTATGTAGGGATCCGGGAAGCTATTTATCATATTTACCACCTCTATGAGAATATATTAGACTATTAATTTTTACTTATATAAACAAAACTTATTACTCTAGTCATTTTTATTGATTAATCCATCAATCATTTCAATGCTAATTAAATTTAAATATGTTCTAGCCAACTCACATTTATGAAATACTATTCCAAATTATTTTAGTATCTTTTCTTTCTAAATACATTAATTAGTAATGTGAAAGGAAATAAAATAATTGGTGAACTAAGGATGAACAATTCATTAATTAACTTACTATTCTTAACTTTACCTTTTTTTGTAAACCTATTCTTAAAGTTACCAAAACTTATTCCATATGCATTCCCAAAAGAAATCATTCTTACTGTTGCAAGAATTCCATAGGCTTTTTCTTTTCCATAATGTTCTATGATTTTTTGAAATGTTTCTTCTGAATAATTCCCCTTTTCGAATGCATAGTGCTGTGCAAATACTAATGCCTGAGCTTCTTCAGGTTTAACATTTTTTTGGTCTCCCGATAATAGGCTTTGTAATTCTTCATTACTTATTCCTGAATCAATCGCATTCTTAGTATGATAATAATTACATAGTTGGCATCCGTTTACTTCAGTAACCGCCAACATTAAATTTGTTTGAAACTCTTTACTTATTAATTTCATATATTTTTTATATTTTACCATTGAGTATGTTGCTTTATTTACAATTGTTATATATTCCCTTTTTCCATAAATTCTAGATTCACTGTTTTCGTTCATATTATCTCCTTCAATATTTTTGAATGATTACACTTTATGATGGTACTTCATATATTATACTTTGTTTCCGAGAGCAATGTGAACTTTTTTTAAAAAAAGGTTCTCTAAATTATATCCATCTATGGGAAAATGTGTTTTACCAAACCTTAAAACAGCATCAATAAACCTATTTCTCTCTTTTACTTCTACTTTAACTAACATTTCTAGATGATTAGTATAATATGTTGTTTTATCTTAAATTACATATTTTCATCATTAATGATACCTAGACATAATATTGACACAAATTGCTGATATAATGATATAATTCTATACGAGGTGATAACATGGCAAAAAGAATACTAATTGTGGAAGATGAACCTACTATAAATGATGTCTTAAAAGAATATTTAACAGAATACGGATATGATTGTATTCAAGCATTTGACGGTCTTGATGGTCTTGCAAAATTTAATGAAAGTATTTCATTGATTATTTGTGACGTCATGATGCCTAAATTAAATGGCTTTGAACTTATCGAAGAAATTCGAAAACAAAGTGATGTAGCAATTATCATGCTCACAGCCCTCAACTCTGATGAAGATATATTAAAAGGTTATGATTTAGGTGTGGATGAGTTTGTAAGCAAACCCTTCAGTCCAAAGATAATTGTTAGAAAAGTAAAAGCTATTCTTGGTAGAAATTCAATTAAATCACAGACAGAACTTATTACAAAGGGTATGATTGAAATGAATACCTTTGCTTTTAAAGTAAGAATAGATAATATTGATATTAACTTATCAAAAAAAGAATTTGAATTACTCAAACTCTTTCTTGAAAATGAAAATATCGTATTCACAAGAGATAGCCTGTTAAACCATATTTGGGGACATGACTACTTTGGTGATGATCGTGTTGTAGATACTGCGATAAAAAGATTAAGAAAAAGACTTTTAGAAGCTAGTATTTATATAAAAACAAAACATGGTGTTGGATACAAATTTGAGGTGAAACAATGAAACTAAAATCAAAAATATTCTATAAACTTTTTGGGTTAATGCTTTTTGGTTTCCTAATTGTATTTGTTATTCAATTAATTGCTAAAAATCTCTTTTTTGATACCTTATACATAAATAAGATTCATGATAGAAACATTGTTGAGATTAATGAAGTTGCAAAAGACATTGAAAAAGGACATGATTTGTACATGATCTTATTTCAAAGAGACTTAACTGACATTCAAGCTTATATAACTGATAGTAATTTCGATATTATTATTGAGGAATACTTTCCTGATGATTTTGAAGTTGAATACTTAAGTGAAGGATTCACATCACAAGACGGTGTTAACTACCAAATAATTGAGGAATCAGATGGTAATTCTTTATATACTGTATATTATAAAGAACTTACCAATGGAAATTATCTAGTTTTCGAGCAATACTTGTCTGGTCTTATAACTGCTAACGAAACATTAAACCTAATTGATATATATATAATAATAGGAATGATAATATTTTTATTGCCATACACATATTGGTATTCAAGAAAGTTCTCTAAACCACTTCAAGAAATGAACGTTCAAGTAAATGCACTCAGCAACTTAGAATTTTTACCACCTCTTGCAGTAAAATCAAACGATGAAATAGGTGCACTAACAAAAAGCATTAATACGGTAAGCAAGAGTTTAGAAAAATCCATCAATAAATTAAAAGATGATATTGAGTTTGAACAATATAAAGATAAAAATAGAAGAGAATTAATTGCTTCTTTATCACATGAATTAAAAACTCCTATCAGTGCTTTAAGAGCAGTGATTGAAGGAATGAGTGATAGGGTAGGTAAATATAAAGATAGAGATAGTTATCTTTTATCTTCACTTGATTACTTACACTACATGGAAACACTAAGTAAAGATTTAATTGATGCGATTAACATTGAATCTACAACAATTAGTATAAACTCATATAAGATAAAAGATGTATTTGATCAATCAATCAGATTTGTTGAACACAATATAAATAGTAAAAACCAATCATTGTCTTCTGATATTGACGATTGTGTTGTTTTAATAAACAAGGACATGATTCAAAGAGTATTTATTAACCTTATTAATAACGGGTCAAAATATTCTAATTCAGGAGCAACTATCAAAATCACTACTTCTATTTTAGATGATACATTAACTGTTGAAATCTTAAATACAGAAGCATATATAAACCCTGGTGATCTAACTCATTTATTTGAACCTTTTTACAGAGTTGAAAAATCAAGAAATAAAGAAACTGGTGGAAGTGGACTTGGATTATTTATTATTAAATCAATATTAGAGGGCCACCAATCAATTTTTGATATCAAAAATACAGTTGAAGGTGTTTTATTTACTTTCACGTTAAAAATTGACACAAATAAATCATTACAATGACATATTATTGACATAACTTCTTTATATAATGTAAGTATCAAAAAAAAGGAGGAAACATAAAATGAAAAAATTGATTTTATTAGTAGCTGTATTAGGTACAGCATTCACATTAACTGGATGTGATTTAAACAACGATCAAATGAAAGACGTAATTACAAAATGTAAAGAGGATGTTGAATGTAAAGAAATCTTAGATGCTGAGATAGATGAAGCTTTAGCTGCAAGAGGAATATCTGCAGATAACTTTATAACTGGTTATGATGAGTATTTTGATGATTTTGATTTCATTGATGTTGAATTAACAGATGCTGAATTGGTATTATTTGATATTTTAGATGCTCTTGACGAAGAATTATATACAAAACTAGATTCAATGTCTGATGAAGACTTCAAAGTATTGGAATTAGCTCAATTATCAGATATGTTAGGTAGAGAACTTACTATTGAAGAAATTGATGCAATAACACTTTTAGATACTTTATATAGTGCTGATTATGCAGAGAATGAGTGGCCAGAATTTGATACTGAAGAAGAGTATTTAACTTATTACTTAGGTAGAGAACTTACTAACGAAGAAGTAAATGCCTTCGCCATTATTGAAGCATTATATTCAATAGACGAAGAAGAAATGAGTGAATTATTTGCATTAACTGAGGAACAAGAAGCTGCATATAATGTAATTGATGCTCTATATGAAGAAGTATTAAATGGTATGGAATCTAAAGATCTTGAAATGATGTTAAATCGTTCTTTAACAATTGAAGAACAAACAGCATTAGATATCGTCAACAGTCTTTATGAGGGTCTTTATGAAGATTACGACGAAGATTATGACTTCATTCAAGAATCAATTGAATATTATGAAATCATATTAGAAAGAACTCTTACAGATCAAGAAATTGAAGCACTTGAATTAAGTTTAGATTTTATGTGCTTTGACGGTATGTCTATTGAAGAAATCGAAATAGATTAAGCAAGAAAGAACATAAAATATTTTATAAAGTTATTTGAATTATTATTATCAAAAGTCGATCTCATTTGAGACCGACTTTTTTGTTTAAGCTGATTGTTTTTAAAAAAATACCTTTACTAAATTAAAGAAAATAATGTGAAATAATCTAAGTTCAAAAGAGCATATAGTTTATTTTTTAGACTTCATTTATATTCCACAGTGTATATAGTTACAAAACCATATAAATCAGTTGAGTATACTTCATATGATTCTCCAAGAAAAACTGTTGAAGCAAACATTTGTAGTTTTTGAAAGAATTGATTTATTGTAGATGTCTTAATATATGCATACAATGTATTTGAGTTTATGGTATGGTCGGTAAGAGTAGTATAGTCAAGGTATGCGCTTGATTGTATTAATACATTAATTTCATCATACTCATATACTTCAATTAAATCAAACGAATCAACAGGCATAAAGTTCAATTGAATGGTTAATTCGTAACTATGTAATCTATATAGATTTTCTGAGTAACTATGTTCTCCGATATAAATTGGCATTCTAAGCATTGGATCAGTTATAGATTCAACATATTCTATACCTGAATCATATATCAAACCTACTTTAATATCATTTATCATTTCAGACTTATCATACAGTATCTCTAAGTTGATCCGTTTTTCATCTTGAGAATCTATGTTTTCGTCTATTCTATGTCTATTGAATAAATTCGTATCTTCTCTTTTTTCATCTAAATAATAATACCTAATTCCCTCTAAATCATTAGGTATTTCATCTATAGAAGTGTACTCTTCTCCATTTGAAACTAAAATAATACCCATAAAATTCTTTTCTACATACTTATCAATAACTCTAACTTCAGTAATTCTCTTTGATGTTATATCCTTTGTAAAATATATTTCTACTGTATCATTAATGTCTAATTGATAATTAGAAATCATTGAGTTACTTACTTTAGATATAAATGAAACATCATTAAAATCACTAATATCAAATGTGTATTTGTCAAATGAGTGTTCTTCAGTTACTGTAAATATAGATTTAGTATCATTGATATCTGTAATAATTGCATTGATATGATATTCTTCGTATGGCCTGTTTATAGTGATTAAAATTGTAACTATTGATACAACCAATATTATAAAAACCATAGTTAAAGCAATATAGTTTAATATTCTATTATTTCTTGATTTATTTATAGTTTTTAGAGTTAAGTCTCTTATCGAATTATCATCTAGAAGATCATCTATTTTACAATTATAGATTAATGCTAGTTTCTCTAAACTCTGAATGTCAGGTGCTGTTTTACCTTGTTCCCACCTTGATATACATTGTCTAGTAACAAATAATTTCTCAGCTACTGCTTGTTGTGTTAATTCATTTTCTATTCTTTTATCCCTTATATTTTTAGCTATTCTCATCATTTTGTTCACCTCTTATTATATATTACATAATTTCAATGAAATCCGCACGCAATTAAACAGAAACAATCTGTTTACATAGAATTAGATCAAATCCTAATACATTAACTCTCTCTTTGTAGTGAAACTGTTGTAGTGTATTTTTTGCGGTGTTAACATAGATCCTATTATTTCACTCGTTGCATCGATAGTTAGTTAAAACTTATTATGCAAAATTATATTAAGTCTTCAAAAATTAAATATCCATTTAATAGTACTCTAAAATATATATACCTCATTTTATTATGGGAAACATCCATGTATTATTTGTATTTTTTCTAGGCCCATAGCGTAAAAAACATTGATAGAATTGACTTCTGGAAATTTTAGAAGTCCCTTTTTAAAAACCTCTTTTTATTTTTCATATTCTCTTATATATCTATATGTACTACCACATCCAATTATAACTCCATCTCATTGATAATTGATTACCGCATTATTAGGATACAGTTTACTAATTTGATTACTATGATATTAGATTGTTGCAATTCTTTTAAGTTCTTAATTTAATTGCCTATTCTAATCTTTTCATTTTCATCTCCTTTTACTAATATTTTAATGTAAAATTAAGTTGTCAATCTATACATGTCTTGATTCAGAAGCCTATAACCCTAAGATTTCAATCAATTCCTTATTTCAATTTTATCACAAATATATTTTAAAAAATACAAGAGACCATTTAACCACACTATCAATAACTATATTTATTTGTTATAATGGAATTCAAATAAGGAAGTGATTGTATTGAGAAAGATTAATATATTGTTTTTAGGGAACAGTTTTACTTATTTTAACGATATGTATAAAACTTTCCGAAAAATATGTGAAGCAAACGGAATAGAAGTTGATGTAGATCAAATCGCTTATGGTGGATATTCATTAAGTCATTATATAGGTAAATCAAGAAAAGCAAAAAAAGTAAACAAAAAGTTAGCTTTAAAACATTGGGATTATGTTATATTACAAGAACATAGTAGAAAGCCACTTGATAACCTAGACGAGTTTTTATATTCAGTTATTGAATTGAATAAGTTGATAGTAAAAAATAATGGTGAAACAGTACTATATTCAACTTGGAGTTACTTAGATAACTCATCAAAACTTAAAGAAACAGGACTTTCATATAATGAATTTTATAACGTTTTAAATAAAGGTTATTTAGAAGCATCTAAACTAATCAATTGTAAAGTTGCACCTGTAGGTACAATTTTCAAGAAACTTCATAAGGAAATCGACTTATTAATAAAAGATGATTTCCACCCAAATATAACTGGAAGTTATATTGCAGCCTTAGTATTATTTAAAACTATATTTATGATAAATAATGATAAACATCTATTAGATAAAATTACATTGAAAGAATCAGAATTAATTAATAGTTCAATATGAAAAATATAAAATAATTAAGGTGTATATTTCCCTACGGAAATTTCGCCTTTTTATTGTCTTTTTTCACATTATAATACTTAATTAAGAGATACTTATGTGAGGCGAGTTAAAATAACTATATCCACTATCGTTGAAATAATATAGGTGAACACTCCTGCCACTTAACTTGTTTGAAGAGGGAATTTTCTTAAACATGTTTGATAAAGTATGGTATAATAAAAATAAAAAATGAAGGAGCGATATACGATGATTATTACTTTCTTGTTGTTACCATTTTTATTTATATTTGCTTCTACACTCAGTTATAATAACCAAGTAATGCAAGAAAGCAAATCTTTCATTACTAAGTACTCTTTATTAGAATCTATATTAAGTTCCTTGATAATAACTATCTTATTCTTACAGGGGTTTATTCCTACAATTATTATTTTACTAATTATATTTGTATTAATGATGGTTCTTTCTTTTATAATTATGTCTATTAAAGGACAATTTAATATTAAAGGGGTATTAGAATTAGAGACTATTAAGAACAATATCATCTTATTCTCAGCAACAGTTCTTCCCCTATATGTGTTTTTAACAATATTCAGATATTTACCTTTCTACTTTCAAATTCCTTTAGCGATTTTATCAAGTTCAGCAATTTTTTACTCGAAACAAACATTAATTAAATTATTTCAACCAATTTATAAAAAAATACATACGTTTTTCTCTATAATAGGCATAGTAGAATCCATGGTAATTTACATTGGTATCTTCTTATTGTTTTTATCAACATTGTTATTGCAATTTCCTTCAAACGTTATCGGTGAAACTCTGAACCTATCTAATAACACCCCTTATTTTTCAATTCAAGGATTTCCTGTCGATTTACAAAATAATTTCCGTCAAAATGAGATTCTAAAATTAGATATTGAAGAACTATTAGGTTCTGAAGTCTTAGACTACTACTATGAGAATGAATATTTATATCTATATACAAATAAAAACGAACTAGTAATATATAATGTATTAACTACTGAGTTAATAAATACTTATGTTTTAGAAACAATAACCATTATTGACCATGAACATTCTAAATTTAATGGTGATTTTAATTACATGTTCGTAAAACATGATGATTACTTAATTCTATTTGGTCATGCTGATGTCTTCAAGGTTACATTGGATGGTGCAGAAAGCATTATAGACGTTAACAATAATAACATGAAACACTATTATGATAATGGTGAACTATATATTCTTTATAGTGCTTCTCCTACTCTCCAAAAAATATACAAATTTAACAATGGTGAAATGATATTATCCGAAACGATTAGTTTATCTCTTTTCCCTTTTGATTCTATGGTAGTAATTTCTGAAACATTATTTTATATTGATAATAATAGATATATCTTAGCTTCTAATAATAATATTTCATTTATAATAAAAAGTGGTTCTACACTCTTTGATAAAGAAAAGAAAGTCATATATTATGTTACTGATGAATCTACAGACTATTCAAGTATTAGTGTATACTCAAAAGTTACATCTACAGATTCAGAATTCATAATAAAAAATAGTAAAATGTATAACTATTATGGAATAATGATTAAAGATCAAATATTCTACACAGACTATTCGAAAATTAATGAATATTCAAGAATTACATCTGCAAAAAGAATTATGATTGTTGATGATGAATTTGAAATTTCAACAATATTTAATCATCAAGAATTACAACCATTCTTATACGGAAATTTCTTTCACAATTCATACATAGCTAATTATCATAACGAAGATGATAATTTAGAGTTTCTTCAAGTAGACGAAAATCTTAAACATGTCGTGCTTACTCTATACCAATTAGAAGAACTTGATGTGGATATAAAATTCCCATTCTATTCACATTATGGTGTTGGAATACTAACTACTATATTTGTTTTTTTATTCATCCCTACAACGCATAATAGAAGCACTCATATAGAATCAGGATTTGATGTGAAAACATCAAAGAACGGAAATAATATAGTACATAAATAGTGAATACTCACTCACTTATCATAACTTCATTTTGCTTGAAGAGGGAGTTTTCTTAAATATATTAGATAGAAAGACTTTAATTATAATAAAAACTAGACTTTTTAGCGTTTCCACGCTCAAAATCTAGTTTTTTTGTTTTATTATAGATTATATATATTCGAATTTATTAAAAAATCAATTTTAATGAAAATATTCTATTACGGGGAAAATCGTTTCACAAAGACTGAATTTATCATATATTTGAGTCTCAAAAGAACTATCTTCAATATTTTCTAAGAAGTAATATTCTAAAGAAGACATTTCATTATCGAAATTAATATATCTGATAACAATCATGTTAAACATGGTAAATTGTCCCTCCTCGTAATATTACTGTATCCAGTTTCACTTCTATCTAGTGGAGGATAGGGTCCTCGAATTTTACCCGTATATTGACACGACTCGTCTTTATTAATAATGTTTATTGGAGTCATTAATAATATTTTTATTAAAGGGAACAGTGATGTAGAAATAATTAAAACTAGTGCAAGTGATATTGATACCAATATGGAATTGCCATCAAAACTATAGAATTTATCATCACCAAAAATAGTTTCTGCAAAGATAGATTGATTTAGTTTTATCAATGCATAAATACTTGCTAATCCTCCTAAAAATAGTGAAGCAAGTAATATAAAATTGTTCTCCAAAATATACATCTTCAAGATATCATTTCTTCCATATCCAAGTGATCTAAAGATCCCAATTCTTTTTTGTGCATTCATTATACTCAAATAGGAGAATAGGAACATTAGAATGAATGTAAATAATGTAGTTCCTATAAGGATTGATCTCGCCAGAGGTATAACTGTATTCTCAACATTGTCTAAAATTCTATATAGGTTAAATGACCCCTCAGAATTAATAATTACCTCTCTATCATAATAAATATTATAGTTTAGAAACATTTCATTAAATGAATCACTAGTTACATAATCTAATTGATCTTCTAGATTTGGTGAAGTGTTTACAAATGAGATTCCAACATCTTCATAAGGAAATGCATTATTCAGTTTAATTAACATATCATCAGTTAATAAAATACTCATATTGTCAATTGGTTCATAAACTCCAACGATTGTTAAGGAACTAGGAATAATATTTTCATAATGTCTCTCATCTAATTGACTTCCGAAAAATACATTTATATCACTCAAATCAATCATTAATATAAAATCATCCCAAGTAATTGATCCATTTTTTAAATCATTGAAGGTATTCAAAAATTCTGGATAATAAACACTTAATCTATCTATATCAACGCACGCTTCTGAGTCATTTTCAGGTAGTCTTCCTAGAAGTGTTCCTGGATCAATATACCTAGAGTTTATTATTTTTCGGTTAAGATATTTAGGAATACCATCTACCATGATTTGAAAATTTACACCTTGTAGAGAACCAAATACTCTTGGAAACACATAATAATTATCTAAATCTTCAAACATACTTTTTAATCCATAAAGTTGTTTATGTACATCAACCTCATCGAAATGGTAACTACTGTCTGGTACGGAAGCATCTCCTCTATAAGAATGATAGTTATAATACTCATTATCCGATAGATACCCGTCATCTAAATATCCAGTAGTAATTATACCAACAACAGTCAATTCAGCATCTACCATTGTTATAGGAGCATAATGTTTAGTTATTTCAATTTTTTCTCCAAGAGCATCATCTTTATCAAATAGTAAGAATGCTAATAAATCAGAAATAATCACTTCATTATCATTCTTAGGTAACCTTCCTACTAAATTAGGTATGTTATATTCAAAGTCAGCTTCCAAGAAATTCATTCTAAGATCATATAGCATTTCACCATGATCAAAAATTGGTTCACCTTCAGCATTATACCAATTAGACAGAACGATTCTACTAGATAAGATTACATTTTCACTTCCAAATTCTTCTTGTAAATTCAAAAATTCATCATATATCTCATAATGATTGGAATACTCAGAACTAAATGATGGTACAATTTCTCCATTTTCTGTTTTTATTATTTCAGCTGAAACTATTCTTGTTGATAACTCATCATCATTCAATCTCATAACATCAACAAATATTTCATTTTTAGAGGTTGTTAATAGTATGATTGAACTTGAAATTATTGTTAAAGTTACCGAGAAAAGTAAAACTATTAATATGCTTTTAACAAGGTTAAGTTTAATATTTTCGAAACTATTCTTAAATATCGATTTTAATCCAACTTTAGATTTCGCTTTCTTAATATCTTTATCATTCTTTTCTACACTCATTTTATAATCATTAGTAATTTTACCATCTTTTATTTGAACAACTTCATCAGAATATGTA
>JAFLJX010000047.1 GCA_022712785.1 Mycoplasmatota bacterium
AGAGGTATGAGATATGAAGAAGCAAAATATGCTCTTGATAAATATATCGATGACTGCTTAATTGGAAATATCCCATTCGCAACTATTATTCATGGGTTTGGAACTTTAACTTTAAGAAAACTAGTTAAAAGTTATTTAGACTCTAATACCTTGATTTCTAGCTATCGTGATGGTGAAGGTAATGAAGGTGGGAACGGTGTAACAATAGTACATTTTAAATAATGTTACGCAAAATGATTGCTTTAAAGAGTTTAGTTAAGTATAATTAAATAGTAATTTTATAAGGAAATTAAATAAGGAGGAAATTGATATGCCTGTAGTATTCGCAAACGCTAGCAACTTTGAAGAAAGTATTGCTAAAGGAACAGTAATTTTAGATTTTTATGCAGATTGGTGTGCACCATGTCGTATGATCGGACCAGTGCTTGAACAAATAGCTGAAGAAAATTCTGATATTCACGTAGTTAAAGTAAACGTTGATGAAAATATGGAACTTGCTAACCAATACTCAGTTAGAGGAATCCCAGCATTATTCGTTCTAAAAGAAGGAAAAACAGTAGCTCAGAGAGCTGGATTCATGCCTAAAGACGCTTTAGTTGAATGGGCTAGAAATGCTTAAAAAATAACCAAGTAAATTCTTGGTTTTTTTTTTGCTTTAATATATAATGAATGTGGTGATAATATGAATGGAATTTTAATAGTAGACAAACCTAAAGATTTTACTTCTCACGATATAATAAATGTTTTAAGAGGAATCTTAAAAACTAGAAAACTTGGTCATACGGGGACATTAGATCCTGATGCGACTGGTGTTTTAGTTGTAGGTGTAAACAGAGGTACAAAGATTATGAAGTACCTTAACAACGATGAAAAAATATATAAAGCGAGAATTTGTATAGGTATAGCTACAGATACCTTAGACAAAACTGGTAAAGTTATCGATAAAGCTATAGTTTCTGAATTAAATAAGGTTGACGAAGTAATTAAATCTTTTTCTGGTACTTATACTCAAACACCACCAATGTATTCAGCAATTAAGTATAAAGGTAAAAGATTATATGAATATGCACGACAAGGTATAGTTATTGAAGATATACCTTGTCGTGATATCGAAATCTTTGACATAAAAAGAATAAGTGATATTATATATGAAGAAGGATTAGCGTACTTTGATTACTATGTTCATAGTTCAAAAGGACTATACGTTAGAACTTTGTCTTATGATATTGGTAAGTTGCTAGGTTACCCAGCACATAACTATGATCTTAGAAGATTAAAAGCTGGTAAGTTTGGTATAGAAGAAAGTTATACTTTAGAAGAAATTCAAAATGGTAACTACAAACTAATAACTTTAAATGAAGCATTAGGCGATTTGGAAACAGTTGTTGTTAATGACGAGTTTAGTAATCATATTAAAAACGGTATGGCAATTAGTTTAAAACATTTTAAAAAACATAAGTTAACAAAGATCATCAATAAAGATAATACATTACTCGCAATATATGATAAACATCCAACTGAAGGCAAAATGATCGCAGTTAATGTTTACCCAAAAGAGGTTGAATAATATGAAAGTAGTAAAACTAAATGGAACAAGAGTTAAACCAGGCACAGTAACCGCAATCGGTTTTTTTGATGGAGTTCATTCAGCTCATAAACAACTAATCAATAAAACAATAGAGTTAGCTAATGAAAAAAACTTAGAAAAAGCTTTAATTACTTTTGATGTTCATCCAAAAAGTATATTGTTTGATTTAGAATATCAGTACTTAACTCCATTAGAAAGAAAAATAGAAATTTTTAAAGAATTTGATTTAGATTGTATATATGTAATTGAATTTACTAAAGAAAAATCATCTTTAAATCCTTTAGATTTTATTGAAACATATCTAAAAGATATTGATACTATCGTTTGTGGCTTTGATTTTAAATTTGGAGTTAGAGGTAGTGGAAATGTTAAAACTCTTAAAAACGACAATAGATTCAATACAGTAGTATTAAAAGAAGTTACTTACGAAGGATATAAAGTAGGTAGTACTCATATAAGAGACTTACTTAAATCAGGGCAAGTAGATTCAGTAAAAGAAGTACTAGGTGATTACTACAGCGTTAGTGGTGAAGTAGTTCATGGTGCTAAAAAAGGTAGAATGATTGGTTACCCTACTGCAAACGTAAATACAGGTGATTATTTAATTCCTAAAAGAGGAGTTTATGTAACACTAACTAAAGTAAAGGATGTTTGGCATGAATCAATGAGTAGCGTGGGACATAATCCTACATTAAACTGCAGTATTGATTTAAGTGTTGAATCTAATATCTTTAATTTTGATGAAGATATTTATGGCGAAATAATTGAAATAAAGTTTGTTAAAAGACTAAGAGATGAAGTTAAATTTAACTCTGTTGAGGAATTAATAGCTAAAATTGATCAAGATAAAGTAGATAGTATTAATATCTTTAAAGAATTGAAAGAATAATACTTGCATATCTTTATTACTATGATATAATGATAAACGCGTCTAATTCTTTGTTAATCGATACTCCAACGATTTACTAGGAATTAAGATAAGAAAAAATAAAAGGAGGAACTAATAATGGCATTATCAAAAGAAGCAAGAAAAGTAATAGTTACTGAATATGGTCGTAAAGACTGTGACACTGGAAGTCCTGAAGTACAAGTTGCATTATTAACTACAGAAATTTTAGAGTTGAATGAGCACTTAAAAATTCATATCCATGATCATCATTCAAGACGTGGTCTACTTAAAAAAGTTGGACACAGAAGAAATTTACTTAAATATTTAGCTAAAAAAGATGTTAAAAGATACCGTGATTTAATCAAAAAATTAGGTTTAAGAAGATAATTATAAAAAGTGCTGAAAAGCACTTTTTTTATTATCTTCTTTTATATATAAAAAAAGATAATTATACTAGTTGACAAAGATTTAGTTTGGGTGTATATTTACTACGTTTGAATAAGAATAAAGGAGAATTTATATGGAAGGTATAGTATTGTATTTAGTAATATTTTTTGTAAAGATTTTTGAAGTGTCACTCGCAACACTTAGAATTGTTTTAATCACTAAAGGAGAAAAAGTCAAAGGTGCTGTTATCGGCTTCTTTGAGGTGATTATTTGGGTTGTACTAGCCGCAACTGTCTTAATTAATATCTCAGAAGACCCTATTAAAGTTATTGTATATGCAGCTGGTTTTGCTATTGGAAACTACACAGGGAGTTCACTTGAAAGTTACCTTGCACTTGGTACTACAAATATCCAGGCAATAGTTCACAAAGAACATGGTAAAAATTTATGTATAGCTCTTAGAGAAACTGGACTCGCTTTAACATCGGTTGATGCATTTGGAATGACAGATGAAAAAGAAATATTATATATCCATGTTCCTAGAAAAAAAGTAACATCGACAGTTAAATTAATTAAAGAATTTCAAAACGACGTTGTAATTACGATAAATGATATTAAACCTGTATACGGTGGATATAACAAACTTAGAAAATAAGCTATCTAAATTGAAAAAGTGATCCTGTATTTGAAATTACTTTAAAATATGAAGTATTAGTACTATAATAATGTTATAAGGAGGTGCTTTATGTCATTAAAAGAGACCTATTTAAATGAAATGAACCTACTTAAAAATGAAAGAATACAAAGAGTTATAGATGCTGCAAAAAGTGAATTTAGCTTGAATGGAATAAAGAATTCAAAACTTAGAATCATTGCTAAAAGAGCTAAAGTCGGTGAAGCATCTATGTATAGATATTTTAAGGACAAAGATGATCTTATAAAGATCGTTGCACTTAGTTATTGGCAAGGCCATGCTAATT
>JAFLJX010000048.1 GCA_022712785.1 Mycoplasmatota bacterium
GGTGCAACCACATTCTTAATGCAGATTATATTTGGAGTTAAAGGTGCATTTGTAGATACGTCATTAGTTACAATTCCAAGAGTAAATGTAGAATTTTTAAAAGGAGTTCCATTCTTTTACACATTATTTGGATCTTTAACTTATTTAGATTATTTCGCTGTTGTACTCGCAGTTATTCTTTATTACTATATGTTTAGAACTGTTTCAGGATTTAGATTACGTTCAATAGGATATAACAAAGAGGCTGCGGATAGTCTTGGAGTTAACTCTGACAGAATTCAAATTGGAGCTATAACATTCTCAGGAATTCTATCAGGTCTTGGTGGAGCGTTACTATCTATGGGTGCTGTTACAATGTTTGTTCAAAACATTACTTCAGGACGTGGATTTATGGCAATGGCAGCTGGAGCATTAGGTTCAGCTCATCCAATTGGAGTTGTATTCGCTAGTACATTCTTTGGATTAGCACAAACATTAAGTAACGTATTTGATACAGAAATAATAAATACTGAATTTATGAAAGCAATTCCGTACTTAGCTACAATAATAGCGCTTGGTATATTCAATTATACAAAAATTAAAAGAGGCGGAAGAATTAATAATATATAGGAGGCACTATGAGTTATACATATGATTTTTTTAAAGAGAGTGCAGACTATGTACTTGGTAAAATAGATTATAAACCAGAAGTTGGGCTTATATTAGGATCTGCTCTAGGTACTATAGTAGATGAGATAGAAAATCAAGTTGTAATTGATTTTGAATCAATTCCAAACTTCTTAAAATCTACAGTTAAAGCAATGGCAGGACAATTAATACTAGGAGATCTAAATGGTAAAAAAGTTGCTTGTATGAATGGTAGATTTCATTTCTATGAAGGTTATTCATTTGAACAGTTAGTTATACCAATAAGATTATTTAAATTACTAGGAGTTAAAACAACTGTTTTAACAAACGCAGCTGGTGGAATTAATTATGATTACAAACCAGGAGATGTAATGATTATAAAAGACCATATTAAATTTATGGGTGCGAGTCCTTTAAGAGGAGAAAACATTCCTGAATTTGGACCAAGATTTTTTGATGTTGGTACAATGTATACACCAAGACTAAGAGAACTTGCTAAAGAATGTGCAAAAGAAACAACTATTAATATGCATGAAGGAAATTATTACTTCTGGTCTGGACCTCAATTTGAAACTCCGGCTGAAATTAATGCAATTAGAATGCTAGGTGGAGATGCAGTTGGTATGAGTACAGTTACTGAATCAATTACCGCAGCACATTGTGGAATGGATTTACTTGCTATGTCTTTAATTACAAATAATTGTGGAGATATGACAGATGAACCAACAACACCAGAAGAAGTTGGAGAAATGGGAACAAAAGTAGCACCGCAAATGAAAAAATTAGTTAGAACTATTGTAGGGAAACTATAATAATATATATTTTAATTGAATTACGGAGGTAAAAAATGAAAACATTATTTGAAAAAGCAGATATCCTATTTGGAGATGACTTAGAAGTTTTATTTAATGGATATTTGGGAATAGAAGAAGATAAGATAATTTATGTAGGTTCAAAAAAACCGACAGATAAATATGATGTTGTTAAAGATATGAGTAATAAACTGTTAATGCCTGGACTAGTTAATAGTCATAGCCACGCTGCAATGACTTTACTTAGAGGTGTAGGGACTGGATTCCCATTACAAGAATGGTTATTTGATAATGTAATACCAATTGAAAATAAACTAGTACCAAATGATATTAAAGTTGGTAATCAATTAGCAATCATGGAAATGCTTTCAACTGGTACAGTCTCATTTTCTGATATGTATGATCAGCCTGTTTCCCAAATGGAGGCTGTGACTAATGCTAAGATTAAAGTAAATATATGTCGCCCAATTCTTGCATTTGGTCAAGAAGATGAACCTGAGAAAAACGAACGTTTTATAGAATCATTATGGTTATATGATAATTATAATAATACTGATCACGGTCGTATAAAAATTGATCTAGGAATTCATGCTGAATACACTTCAACTGAAGGCTCAGTAGGAGCATACGCAGTTGAAGCTAAAAAAAGAAATGCAAACATACATGTCCATGTTTCTGAAACAATCAAGGAACATAATGAATGTAAAGAAAAATACGGTAAAACACCAACTAAATGGTTAAATGATTTAGGTATCTTAGATACTAAATGTCAATTTGCTCATGGTGTAGCCTTAGAAGATGAAGATCTTAACATTATAAAGGAAAAAGGAATTACAGTGATTCATAATCCAAGTAGTAATATGAAACTTGGAAGTGGATTCGCAAGAATTAATAAAATGCTTGAAATGGGAATCAATGTATCCCTTGGAACTGACGGGGCTGCATCAAACAATAACTTAAATATGTTTGAAGAAATGCATTTAGCTGCAATGATTCATAAAGGGTACGAGAATGACGCAACAATTCTACCTTCGAAAACTGTGATTAAAATGGCTACAATAAATGGAGCAAGAATGCAAGGAAGACTTGATACAGGAATTATTAAAGAAGGATTCAAAGCAGATATTATTGCAATTGATTTTAATAAACCACATTTGATTCCAAATATTGATTACTTAGATTCAGTTATATATTCTGCTCAAGGATCAGATGTATGCATGACAATGATTGACGGATCAATTGTTTACGAAGACGGACAGTTTTTAACAATTGATGCAGAACAAACATACGAAGAAGTAAGACAAATTACAGAAAGATTATATGAGGTGTATGATGGAAAGAAAAGATAAAGGACTTGCATTTTTACTGCAATATGAAAATGTTGCTTGGTATGCAAATGGTGAAGTAAGAATATTAGATAGAAGAGTTTATCCAACTGAAATTTCGTTTGTTACATGTAAAACTCATTTGGAAGTTAAACAAGCAATAACAGATATGGTAACGCAAAGTGCAGGGCCATATACAGCAGCAACAATGGGTGTTGCTTTAGCAGCATATGAATGTAGAGATTTACCAAATGAAGAAAGAAAAGCATACATCTTAAAAGCAGCAGACTCAATTGCACATGCAAGACCAACAACAGTTGTTAGAATGAAAAAGTTATGTGATAGATCAGCAAAAGTTGCAATAAAAGCAATTGAAGACGGAGTAGATGTACCTCAAGCAGTTGTTGATAATTCAGTTGAATTTAATAACCTTAGATACGAAAAAATGGAAAAGGCAGCTGAATACTTAGTGGACATGTTCCCAAAAAAAGGAAAAGTAATGACACAATGTTACGGTGAAACTATCGTTGGTATGATGTGTAAAGTTGCTAAAAAAAGAAATTTAGATATTAAATTCTTTGTACCTGAAACTAGACCTTATTTCCAAGGAGCGAAACTTACAGCGACAGTTATCCACGAAATGGGATTTGATACAACATTAATTACTGATAATATGGTTGCTCTTGTAATGCAAAGAGAAAAGATAGATTTATATACTTCAGCAGCTGACGCTATTTGTGTTGACGGTCATGTTTGTAATAAAATTGGAACTTTCCAATACGCAATAGTTGCTAAAAGCATGGGTATTCCTTATTTTGCAACAGGTGGACCTGATAAAGGACATCCTACTGTAGATACTGTAGAAATTGAAATGAGAGATCCTGAATATGTATTACAAGCAATGGGTGTTAGAACTGCAAGACAAGGTGTTAAAGGATATTATCCCTCATTTGATATAACTCCTCCACACTTAATATCTGGTATTGTTACTGATAAAGGTATTTTTTCTCCATATGATTTAGAAAGATACTTTGAAGGTTCAGAAGACGATATTGTAGCATAATTATTTTAATTAATATTGAGAAAGGAAACGCTATTTTAGTGTTTAAATAAAACTATGGAAAATTATAATTATTATAACCCTACAAGAATATTGTTTGGTTCTAATACAGAGGCATTACTGCCGTCAGAGATAAAAAAATATGGTAGTAAAGTATTACTTCATTACGGTGGAGGTTCTATAAAAAGATTTGGGCTGTATGACACTATTGTAAAACTGT
>JAFLJX010000049.1 GCA_022712785.1 Mycoplasmatota bacterium
CTCCTGAAATTTTTGCTGCTTCAGGGTTTCCACCAACGGCAAACATATTCTTACCAAATGTGGTTTTATTCCAAACAAACCACATTATAATTGTGATAACGATAGCGTAAACAACAAGTAATGGTATTTCCATTCCAAACACATTCCAGATACCAACAAATGAACTATACGTTGGATCTAAAGAACCAATTGGCTGTGGTCCAGCATCTGATATATTAAAATATAATAATAAGATTCCGTATAATGCTACACTTCCACCCAAAGTTGCTAAGAAAGGATGCACTTTAAATTTAGCAACTACAACACCATTTATTGCACTAAAGAATGCACTTACAAGCATTGCTATAAATAATACTAAGATATAGAAGAACCAATGGAATCCGTCAACCACTCCTGCTGCATTTGTGTTCCATACCCAATCAGGTAAAGTTTCATAAAATCTTGCACCATAACTAAATGATTGTAAGAATGATGCAGTTATTATTGCTGCAAACCCAACATTTTTACCCAGTGAAAGGTCTGTACCTTGTAAAATAATTATCCCACCAACACCTAATGCAAGAATTAATCTTACTGATGATTGTGTTAATATGTTTTTAACTACGCTTAGACTTAAGAATGTAGGTTCACTTATAATAATAAACACTATTATTGAACCAATTATTAAGTAAATAGCGTTATCAAGCATAATTTCTTTTATACCTTTTTTATCTTCTGATCCACTATTAAATTTACCTTTTAAAACTCCTATGAAATTTTTCATCATAATCCTCCTATAAATACATTGTTGTCATTTTAAACAACTCTTCTTGAGTAGTTGTTTTAGTATCAACAATTCCTGCAAGTCTACCGTTACTCATTACACCAATACGGTCTGTAATTCCTATTAATTCAGGCATCTCTGAAGATACCATTATTATTGATTTTCCTTGACTAACTAAATCAAGCATTAACTGATATATTTCAAATTTAGCTCCAACGTCAATTCCACGAGTTGGTTCATCCATTAATAATATATCTGGATTTAATAAAATCCATCTTCCAATTATTACTTTTTGCTGGTTTCCACCACTTAAAGTTCTAATTAAATCTTTTTGTGAATTAAGTTTAATACTCATTGCTTTAATTTGAGTTTCTGTGTCTGCTTGCATACGTTTTTTACTAAGAAGTCCAAAAATTTCTCTGTAACTTTTAATATTTGCGATTGTTGCATTAAAAGTGATGTCAGAAACAGGATAAATACCAGTTTCACGGCGTTCTTCTGTAATTAGTGCAAAACCATTTGCAATTGCTTGGACTGTATTAAGGTTCTTTATAGGTTTACCATTAAGAATAAGCTCACCAGTTTCTCTTGTTCTAGCTCCAAATATTGCTTCAAGAAGCTCTGTTCTTCTACTACCTACAAGTCCTGATAACCCAAATATTTCACCTTTTTTAAGGTCAAAAGATACATTCATAACTTTTGGTTCATAAGTTGTAGTAAGATTTTTAACTTCTAAAACTGTTTCTCCAATATCATGTTCTTTGTGAGGAAATCTATTTTTTAAATCTCTCCCTACCATCATTTGAATAATCATATCCATAGTCAATTCTGATGTTGGATTAGTTCCAATATAATCACCATCACGAAGGATTGATACATAATCTGATATTTCAAAAATTTCTTCCATTTTATGAGAAATATATATTAATCCAATTCCTTGTTTCTTAAGTGTTAACATTATTTCAAACAATTTTTTAACTTCTGCTTGAGTTAATGAAGATGTTGGTTCATCTAATACTATAACTTTCGCATCATATGAAATTGCTTTTACAATTTCAACCATTTGTCTTTGTGAAACACTTAAATCTGCAAGATTTTTTGTTGGATCAATATCAATTTTTATTCTTTGAAATAATTCAATAGTATCATCATACATTTTCTTTTCATCAACAAATAAACCTTTAGTTGGGTATCTACCTAACCATATATTATCAATAACAGTTCTTTGTAATACTTGGTTTAACTCTTGATGAACCATTGAAACACCATGTTCCAATGCATGTTTGGGATCTGTAAAATTGAATTTTTCACCATTTAAGTAAAATTCGCCTTCATCTTGCTTATATATACCAAATAAACACTTCATAAGTGTTGATTTTCCTGCTCCATTTTCACCCATTAGTGCATGTATTGTACCTGGTTTTACACTAATTTCTACACTTTTTAAAACTTTAACTCCTGAAAAAGATTTACTTAATCCTTTGATTTGTAGTAAATATTCATTTTCCATGTTTTCACCTCTTTATACTCGTTTTTCAAAATTTCATTTTCCTTGATTAATCATTTGATTATCCTCTGTGGCTGTTTATTGCATTTTTGTTAAAAAAATATGGAAGTACAGTTTTGTACTTCCATATTCTAATAATTTTTATTTATTGGAAGTCTGAATAATTATCTGCAGTTACTGCAACATATGATACACGTACAGCTTTTGTTCCAGTTGGAGCATCAATAACCCAAGTAGTTCCATCAAGAATATCAACACCGTTTGCAGCATTAATTGCTAAATCAATCGTAGCTCTTGCTTGGTTTACACCATCGTTTAATACAGTACCATTCATATCACCAGTACCAATTTTAGCTAATGCTTCTTCTAATGCATCAACACCATAAACTGGGATATCTACACTTGCATTATCCATTGCTTGGATAGCACCAAATGCCATACCGTCATTATTACATACAACAAGTTCAATTGTATCTGCCCAACCTGTACTTAACCATGCAGCCATTGTATCTCCAGCTTCAGTAGTAGACCAAGTAGTTGAAGGTTGAATTGCTAATTCTTCAACAGCAATTCCTGCATCTGTAAATGCTTTAATAGATTCAAGAGTTCTAGCTTCAGCATCAGGATGTCCTGGTTCACCTTTTAATAATACATATTGAAGTACACCGTCTTCATTTAAGTCCCAAGCAGCGTTAGCTTGCCAGTCATTCAACATCATTTGACCTTGAATGATTCCAGCTTCAGCACTGTCAGTTCCAACGTACCATACTTTATCATATGTATCCATTACACCTGCAACAGTTGCTTCTTTGTTAAATAATATTAATGGGATATCAGCATCTTTAGCTTTTTCAATAATAGTTCCTGCAGCTGCAGGGTCTACTAAGTTAATTGCTAAAACGTCAACACCTTTTGATATAAATGTATCAACTTGGTTATTTAAAGTAGCTTGAGATCCTTCAGAATCTACAACATCTAATTCAACACCTAGTTCTTCTGCGTATCTTTCTAATTCTGGACGAACAACACCATTCATGAAGTTATCATTAAATGTGTAGATGTTTGCTCCAATTGTAATTACACCATCGTCATCGCTTTTACAAGCTGACATAGTAAATACTAACAATAATACAGTTACTAATGTTAAAACTTTTTTCATTTCAAATTCCTCCTATTTTTTAATAATCTCATAATATCAATAAATGTAAACTCTTACAATGTAATATCTTACTCACTTTTTATAATATTTAACTTTATTCATTTTAATACGAAAAAGAAGACTAAAACACATTATCGGTGTCTTAGTCTTCTTCTTTTTCATATCTTTGATAATCTATCCAAATATATTTACCATTTGCTATCTCAAATGATAATTCATCAAGATTTGTATTGTTAATAAGTGCTTCTGTAAGTTCAACTAAAATTTTACTCATAGTTTCTGAATCGTTTATAACAGTACCATACAAATATCCTTTTTCAATATACTCAAAGGCTTCAGAGATACCATCAACTCCAATAACTGGAATCCAAGTCTCAGTTTCTTTATCAATTAATCCATTATTATCTGCATCAATAAATAGTTCATTTGCAATCATTGCATCAATTGCTCCGATTGCCATTGCGTCATTATTTGATATTACAAGTTCAGGTTCTATTGAAGTACTTGTTAGAAAATCGTTCATTTTATCGTATGCAATTGATCTAGACCAATCACAAATCATATATGTTAAGATGTCTAACTGATATCCATACTCTTCAAGTTCTCTAATTACAACTTCTGTTCTAATTTCTGCATCTTGATGACCTTGTTCACCTTTTAATACAACTAATTGAATGATACCATCACCATTTTTATCTAAT
>JAFLJX010000050.1 GCA_022712785.1 Mycoplasmatota bacterium
AATAGAAAAATAAGATTTCTAATCTTTTTATTTAAGTCGAAATGTGGCCTTTACTGGATTATGATCTGTGAACTCAAAACCGAAATCTAGCGTTTTCACATCAACAGTGTCAATATTTGGTGAAATTAAGAATCCATCTATCACGGTCTCAAAGTTTTCACCTTTAATGTAAGGAGCATTTAAGCTTCTAACTGTGTTAACCTTCGTGTCATAAACTAGATTGAATTTGCTTTGATATATTTCAGAAGGTAATATGTTAACCCATAATGGCATATCTTCCCTATACAAATCTTTTGGTAGTAAATGGTTCCAGTCTCCACCTAGGATTATATAGTTTTTATTCTTGTCATAAAGTTCTCTAAGAAAATCAATAATATATTTTACCTGTTGAGCTCTGATATCACCATTTTTATCATAGGCTGATAAATGAATGTTAATCATATATAAATGTTTGTTGTCTATTGTTTTTATCGTGTTGACCACCATACATCTTTTTAAGAATATTAATTTTCTAGGAAATGATTCTTGGCCTTTTAGTTTATATCTTTTAGCATCAGTAATTCTATATTTTGATAGAGTTAAGAGACCACCATATGCACTTCCCATTGGCTTTAGAAAGGGATAAAACAGATACATCATTTTATAGTTAAATGCATAAGTACTATTATACTTATTAAACATAGAAGTAATAAAATCTAACTGATTAACATTGTGACTTCTTGATCCTGATTCGTCAATTTCTTGAAAAAGATAAAAATCGGAATTTTGTTTCATCATTATTCTTGAATTACCTTTTAAATTTTTCATTACTTTTTCTTTACTCATTCCTCTTGTGTTTTTCCCACCTTCAAAGAAAAAATCACTTTCTTTATCCAATGAACAATAACCTAAGTTAAGTGTTGTTACACTAAATTCATTTGGCAATAGCTCTTTATTTGAATTTTTCATAATTGCGTCTTCTATGTTGTTTGGTTTATAGTCACTAATTATTAAAACTAGTAAGTACGAACTTGGAATAATAAAAATAATAATTATTGGTATTAATAAATATGTCATAACATCTCTCCTTCCGTATAGTCTCTATTCATATATATATTATAACATGAATATTTACAGATTAAAAAAACAGTGAATTCAATCGAATTCACTGTTTTAAAATTAATGTTTATACATACACGTATGTTTAAGTTGTTTTTCACACTCAGTTTTCTGCATTTTCTTTTCTGCGTCTTCCTTATGTTTAAATCCATACCATATAGCATCTCTTGAAATTTGTTGTTCTTTTAATGCTAAATCTAAGTTCTTTGTTTTATTACATTTTCTTTCATGTAACACTGCTCTGCTTTTATAATCATTTACATACAAAAAATACTTTAACATTTTTAATCTCCCTTAAGATATTTTTTTTATTTTCTCAGTGCATCATAGAACATGTCTACTAAATTATTGTTGTAAGCATCTTCAAAGTCTCCGTCAAATGGATAGCTTTTAGGTCCATATGTCTCCATGATGTTTATATTTCGATTTTTTAGTTTCTCAATATCTTTTTCTAAAGGTATTGATACTTTTTTTCTTTTCTTATTTGTTAATACTAGATTCCACATATTATAACTATATATATAATATACTGGGATAACGTGGTCTAACTTTGCATTAGATGAATCTAGTTTTTCACCAGTATAGAAATCAACTAAATTTTCACCATGATATTTCAATAAGAAATATAAGTGTTTATCTAAGTTCTTCTTCTTAGAAACAGCTAAGTTTACATTTGTTACTTTTTTAAGAATTTTAGGACTCAAGTTAAATTTTTCAATGTTTAATGTCCATTTATAATGGATTAAATCCAGTAAAACTTTCTTATTGTCTTTTATACATTTCAGTTGATCTTTTGTAAAAATCAAAGCTTTCTTTTCTAAATCTAATTTATATAAGTTTGTTTTTTTTCTTTTATAGTTTAAGAATCTATAAGCTACATTATCATTTATAGCCTTCATTAATTTCCCTAAGTTTCTTTCATAGCTTATACTATTTCTATTTATGAAAGATTCAATTCCGCCAAATAAGACTGGGAAATCACTTGTCCTTCTTTTATAAAACTGGTTATGCATATCTTCAATTATTTTTTCTACAACTAAAAACCTGCCTTGAGTTAACCCAAAGTAGCTATTTAAGTTCCAATAGTATTTTAGTATTCTTTTTACAATAAAATACTCTTCAACAATGATTTTTCCTTTGACTGTTGTATAATCTTTTTCTAGTAATGATTCAATAATAGCTTTTCCCCAAGAGGCTTTATAAGTATTATCATTCTTCATACTGTCAATTATAGCGATCCAATCAGTTAAATACTTATCCATAATTATCACCCGCAGTCTAATTATAACAATTTATTTCGAATAATCCAAAATATTTTATTATTATATTTTAATATGTTTTTTTCAATAGTTTCGTTAGAGAATATTTATACTTAAAATTATGGATATTTAGTTCAAAATTATTTATATAAATGAAAATGCCCCATATCATTTTCTAAACAAAAGGAGAGCATCAGCTCTCCTTAAATAATTTCTAATTCTTTACCAACTTTTTCAAAAGTTTTAATAGCAAAATCCAAATCTTCTTTAGTATGTGAAGCACTTAACATACATCTTAGTCTTCCTTTTCCTAAAGCAACTGTAGGGAATACTATTCCGGATACATATACTCCAGCATCTAATAAAGTTTTACTAAATTGCATAGTCTCTGCTTCTCCACCAACCATTACAGGTGTAATTGGAGTTTCACTATTACCAGTATCAAATCCTAATTTATTAAGACCAGCTTTAAAATATTCAGCATTAGCCCACAATTTATCTGTGAATTCTGTGCTTTCCATTAACATCTTAACTGATTCTATTGCTGCAGCTGTTGCTGCAGGAGGTAAAGCAGTTGAGAATAATAATGGTCTTGCTCTATGATGAAGCCATGTTTTTGTAACTTGTTTACTAGCAACATATCCACCTACAACACCAATTGCTTTTGATAGTGTTCCGATGATAAAATCTACTCTTCCGTGAAGGTTAAAGTGATCAACAGTTCCTCTACCACTTTCACCTAGTACACCAGATCCGTGAGCGTCATCAACATATGTTAATGCATCATATTTTTCAGCAAGTTCAACTATTTTTGGTAACTTAGCTAAATCGCCATCCATACTAAATACACCATCAGTTATTATTAAAACTTGATTATAGTTTTTTCTTTTCTCTTTTAAGATTGCCTCTAAGTTTCTCATATCACTATGTTTATATACAGCCCTATCAGCTTTACTTAATCTAACCCCATCAATTATAGATGCATGATTTAATTCATCACTGATGATTAAATCACCTTTAGCTGTTATTGCAGCTATAGTTCCTATATTACAGTTTAGTCCTGATTGGAAACACATAACTGCTTCTTCATGTTTGAATTCAGCTAAAATATCCTCAAGTTGTCCTATTATGTCTTGATTCCCAACGATAGTTCTAACAGCTCCTGCTCCCGCACCATATTTATTTACAGCATCAATTGCTGCTTGTTTAACTCTTGGATGATTTGACAATCCTAGATAGTTATTACTTGATAAATTTACAACTTGTTTACCGTTTAGATTTATAACATTATCGCAAGGACCGTAATTAACTGGTAATTCTCTATAAACTCCGGCTTTCTTTAATTCTTCTATTTTTTCTTTTAAAAAATTAAGTTCATGAGTACTCATGTTATTTGCCTACCTTTAATATGATTTTTCCACTATTACCGCTACCCATTATTTCCATAGCTTTTATTACGTCTTCTAACGGAAAAACATGAGTAATTATTTTATCGAAATCTAACATATTATTATCAATTAACTCTTTTACTTGATACCAAGTTTCATATATTCTTCTTCCAACAACACCATATACCTGTGCACCTTTAAATACTATATCATTAGCTACATCAAGATCAATATCTTTACTAGGGATACCTAACATACTCATTCCTCCACCAGCTTTTAAATATTTAAAAGCTTGTTCAATAGCTGTTTTATTTCCACTAAATTCACCAATAACGTCAGCTCCACGTCCGTTAGTTTCTTCTAGTACTCTACTTATTACATCTTCTTTTAAAGGATTAATAACAACATCAGCACCTAGTTCTTTAGCTAAATTTAATCTATATTCGTTTACTTCAACAGCAATTATTTTTTTAGCTCCATAAGCTTTTGCCACATTTACACCCATTAAACCAATTGGACCGCAACCTACAACTACAACATCTTTTCCTTTTACCGGAAAATGAGCCATAGTGTGTACAGCATTCCCAAGTGGTTCCTGAACACTTAAATGTAAAGGATTTGCATCTTTACTATTTATGAAACAGTTCATAGCTGGAATCTTCACATATTCAGCAAAGCAACCATCAGTATCAACACCAATAATTTTAGTGTTTTCACATATATGTCCTTCACCTCTTAAACAAAACTCACATGTTTCACAAATTATATGAGTTTCAGCACTAACAATGTCACCTAATTTTACTCTTGTCACAGTTTTACCAATCTTAACAACTTCTCCACTAAATTCATGTCCTGCAGTGAATGGTAACTTAAGTCTTTTCTTAGCCCAGTCATCATAAATATAAATATGATAATCAGTACCACACACAGAAGCGTAATTTACTTTTATCAAAACTTCATGATCCATTAAATCTTTGGGTATTGGTTTTTCAGTTATTCTTAGTCCAACCTCAGGTTTATCCTTAACAACAACTGTCATTAAGGTGTCAAAGTTATCTCCCATAATTTTCTCCTTTTTATTAGAAATTAAAAACGCTTTCATCAATGCCATTATATCATAATAATTTTAAAAGTATACAGTAAAAACAAGGTTTTTTAAATAAACCAAAATGCAAAAAAAAATAGCGATTAAAAACCGCCATTTATTTCTAGAACAGATATCTTCCCCAAGTTTAATTTCCCATAAAATTTAAATCAAAATGATTTAATTTCTATCAATGATAACTCTGTCCTAAACTTCCCTTACACAAGAATTATCTCATTTTTTGAAATAAATACAAGAGTTATGTGCTATTTTACATTGTACAGGCATTCCTGTTAAAGGCATATATTTTAGGCTCTGTAATCTGATTTTACTTTACACAATGAAATATATAACTATTTTACTCCGAATTCAATGTAGTGTAAAAGAGCTTCTGATACTTCTAGTGCTTTTTTGTATTTTCTTTCTTTTTTATAATGTTTAATTAGAAAAGTGCTATATAAAGTCAACATTTCTCCATCATCACTTATTAGTCCTATTTCTATTTGTTTTTTTACTAATTTTTCATAAGCATTTTCATCAAAAAAGGATTTGTTAAAAGACAGTTTAACCATTTCAAAATAGTTTTTAGTTTTATTGATAGGATCATCTCTTTCTATATCAACAACTTCATCATAAAATTCATGTAATTCATCTATTTTTCCTAAATTAAATAAGACATGAATTTTACAAGAAATATACTCCCTACTTTTTAATTGTGTCACTTTACTAAGAAAAACCTCAGCGTTAGTATACTCTTCTCTCTGAGAACAAATTACTGCTAACATAGAATTACATCTATTTTCTAAATCTTTAACACCATATTTAATTGAGAATTCAAGAACATGATTATACAGTTCTATTGCATGATCATATTTTTTTATTCTTATAAAATCTCGCGCAATACTAGTTCTTACTCTCATTGCTCTTATATAATTTGTTTGTTTTTCATATTCTAAAATACATTCATCAGCTGTTAACCTTGAATCAATATATTTATTTGATTTACTTAGACCAATTACATAATGTTCATTAATTATCAGGTCTAATTTATGGTCACCAATTTTCAAAGCTTTTTCAAAATAATTTCGAGCATCACTGTATAACTCACCATTTAAATATTTTAATCCTTTAATAAAATAGAACAATTGTTTTTGATTATTTGAATAGTAATCAAAAATCAATTCACTTTGTTGAAATGTTTTATCAATATTTTTTTTATAAGTGTTTGTTAAAACTTTATATAACAATGCAATCAAAGAATAGTTTACTACTACAGTGCTATTCTCATATATATGCTTGTTCTTATCCATTTCAGTAAATAGAATTTCAGCTTTTTTATATTCGTAATATAGAAGATGTTTAAATATCATTTTATATTTCTCTTGAAAATCTTCTTCTAATTTGATGTCATCATAAAAATGCAGGCTTAAAACTGAAAAAATTTCTTTAATTGTATCTTTGTGTGGTATAACAATTCCTCTTTCAAAATTAGATATTAATGTATGAGAAATATTTGCAATCTCACCTAAATCACGCAGAGAATAGCCTAACTCAACTCTTTTTCGTCTAACAAGTAATCCTAAGACTTTTATATTTTCTTTATCAATCATATCAATATTGAGCACTTTATCACCTCATGTAAATATATTTTATAACTTAATAATATCATTTTTGCTAGAATTAACTAAGGTATAAATAAAAATCGTCCATTTCTGGACGATTTACATTTATAACATTTCACTAACTGTCTTAGCTTGCATATGCAGTTGTAAATAATCAGGTCCACCGGCTTTTGAGTCAGTTCCACTCATATTAAAGCCTCCAAATGGCTGATAACCAACAATTGCTCCAGTACATTTACGGTTAAAGTATAGATTTCCAACATGGTAATCTTCCCTTGCCATTTCTAAATGCTCTCTGTTTCTTGATATGACAGCACCTGTTAATCCATACTCAGTATTATTAGCAACTTCTATAGCTTCTTTAAATGATTTTACTTTAGCAATTGCAAGTACTGGACCAAAAACTTCTTCTCTCATGATTCTTGCGTCATGTGCACAATCAGCAAATATTGTTGGATTAATAAACCAACCTTCTTTGTCACTACCATCTCCACCAGCAACTAATTTACCTTCAGTTTTTCCAATTTCAATATATGATTGTATTTTATCATAGGCTTTTTGATCAGTTACAGGACCCATAAAGTTCTTTCTATTACTTGGATTTCCTATAGTTAATTCTTTAGTTTGCTTAATAACATTAGCTAATACTTCATCGTATACATCTTCATGAATGATTGCGCGTGAACACGCGCTACATTTTTGTCCGCTGAATCCAAATGAAGCTTTAACAATTGATTCAGCTGCTAGTTCTAAATCAGCATCGTTATCAACTAAAATAGCATCTTTCCCACCCATTTCAGCGATAACTCTTTTAAGCCAAATTTGACCTTCATTTACAATAGAAGCATTTTTGTATATTAATTGTCCAACATTCTTACTACCTGTAAAACTAATAAATCTGGTTTTAGGATGATCTACCATATACTCTCCTATTTCAGGTCCATCACCAGGAATAAAATTCACTACACCTTTAGGAAGTCCCGCTTCATGAAGAACTTCCATAAATTTGTATCCTATAACTTGAGTTGTAATAGCAGGTTTAAGTAAGACAGTGTTCCCAGCTACTACTGCGGCACATGTCATACCAGCAAGTATTGCAAGAGGGAAATTCCATGGAGTTATTACTGCTGCTACTCCAAGAGGTATATACTTAAACTCATTTCTTTCT
This sequence comes from Mycoplasmatota bacterium, assembly GCA_022712785.1. GTDB lineage: Bacteria > Bacillota_I > Bacilli_A > Izemoplasmatales > Izemoplasmataceae > JAFGXW01. The sequence continues at coordinate 7,620 of JAFLJX010000050.1, forward strand.
AAATTCCTTCTACTAATTATTTTTTTATCAGTTTGCTCTAACTCTAACATTTGTCTTCCGTAATACTCTAAAAAATCTATCGCTTCAGCAGTATCCGCATCCGCTTCAGGCCATGGTTTACCTGCTTCTTTAGTCATTAAAGCACTAAATTCATATTTACGTTTACGTAATATTGCAGCTGCTTTAAATAATACGTCTGCTCTAATTTGAGCTTTAACTTTTCTCCATGTTTGGAATGCAGTTAAAGCAGCATTCATTGCATCTTCAGCATTTTTTATACTAGCTTGGTGTATCTTTCCAATTACTTCGCTATGTTTAGCTGGATTTACACTAGTATATAAATTTCCTGTTTCAATAAATTCACCATTAATAATTAGAGGATAGGTTTTTCCTAAATATCCCTCAACGATTTCTAACCCCTCTTCATATTTTTTAATTACTTCAGCATTATTAAAATCACCAAGTGGTTCTGTTTTATAAGAATATATTGCCATTTTATATCTCCTTTTCTATACTACATTACGTTCGTAAGTAGTTGTTCTGCTATTTTTAAATCTATCTATATGTAATTCTTTAATATCTATTGATGTAATTTCTCCCATTATCATTTCAGATAATAGTAACCCAGTCATTGGTGCAAACATAAATCCATGCCCGCTAAATCCACAAGCCATATAAAAACCAGGTAATTCAGATGTATCACTAATAATCGGCTGTCTATCAGGACTATTATTGTATGAACCTCCCCATTGTCTTACTACTCTTAATTCTCCAAGTGGAGGTAATATATGAACTGCGGTTTTTGCCATTTCGTCTAAAAATTCATGAGTACTTCCTATATTATGCCCTTTAACTTGATTTGGTGTGCTTCTCCCCATAATAAAACTACCATGAGGAACTTGTTGGCAATATATATTTAATGAAAAAGATATAACCATTGGTCCTTGTATATTTTCAATTGGTTCTGTGACAAGTATTTCATGATTCTCTGAATATACAGGAATATCAATACCAGCTAAATCTCCTACTTCTTTACTATATCCTCCAGCTGCATTTACTACTTTATTAGTAATAACCTCTCTTTTGTTAGTTATCACTTTTTCTATTTTTTTATCTTTTACTATTATCTTTGTTACACTTTCATTAAAGAAAAACTTAACCCCTAATTTTTTAGCAGCAAGGTAATACGCTTCGGTTGTCGTAAACGGGTTTAAATGCCCATCAGTCGGACAAAATGCTGCACTTATAAATGCATCTTTATTCAAGTGAGGAACAATCTTTAAAGCTTCTTCTTTAGTACATTTACGTGCTGGAATGCCCAAACTCTGTTGGAGTTTAACATTCTCGTTAAATTGAAGATCTTCTTCTTCTGTAGTAGCTACTATTAAGTATCCTTCTTGTTTAAATTCAATACTTCTTGGATAATCTAAAACTTCTTGCGCAGTTTCAAAGAAATCAACACTTTTTTTAGCTAATATACAATTCATTTTACTAGACCATTGTTGTCTAATTCCTGCACCACATCTTCCTGTTGCTCCACTTGTTAAATACGAAGCTTCAAACACTACTATACCTTCCATTCCTTTTTTAGCTAAATTATAGGCAATTCCTGCACCACTAATTCCAGCCCCTATAATTACAATATTAGCTTTCATCTTTACTCGCCTCCACTATGGATTTTAATTTAACTCCAGATATTAGCGGTCTTACTCTGTGTGTTTCAACTTCATTTAAAGGTATCTTTAAATACTTAGAAATCTCTTTTTGTAGCAATTGACCACATGTATTACCCTGACATGGACCCATTCCAACTCTAAGTATTCTTTTGATTTCTTCAAAAGATGTATAACCATCATTCATTATTGCTTCAACATCAGCCAAAGTCACATCTTCACATCTACAAATAATTATATTTTTTTTATTCATAATATCCTCCTTATCGTAACGAACTCATGTAAGAATTCAAGAGGTACACTTACTTCAATTAAAGCCGTTCTGTCAACTCTTGCTGTATATGTTACTTTAAGAACTAAAGCTTTACATACCACTTCTCCACTTCTATTCACACCATCCCAAACTTCATCTTTTTTTGGTAAAGGTCTAAACTCGTACGGAAGTTTAAATCGCGCTTTATCTCCATCAATTTGTGCTGTTACTATAGCTAGCCCTGGACAGCTATAAACGCAAATCCCACAACCAGTACATTTATTGAAATCAACAACTGGCGGAGTATTGATATCTTCACCTATATATATAGCATCAAACGGACAACTAGTAGAACATGGATTACAAGGTATTTCCTCATAACACTCCGTAATAGCTTTTGGTTTTAGTAACAACTCTTTACTAGGGAATCGAGATTTAACTTGTTCAATGCTTGCTACTCCATCTTTATTTAGCATCTTGATCCCTCGCAATCTCTTTTAAACCATTTCTAGTCTTTTCTCCAAAAGGTCCACTTCGTAAATTTTCTAATTGAGATTTAAAGTTTATATATAAATCATCATAGTTTTCATGCTTGAATCCTAAGTCTTTTGCAACTATCAGTCCAGTTAAATAACCTTCTACTATAGCGCTACTTGCTTCTTCTACACCACAAACATCACCTGCAACATATACATTTTTAACTGAAGTTTCATGATGCTCATCAATGTATGGCACAAGTCCACCTAAACTGTTAACATATTTCATATCAACATCAATCATGCTTAGTAAATTTGATAAAGGACTAAGTCCAACACTTATACATAAAGAATCAACTTCGATTATTTTTTCAGTTCCTTCAATATAGTTCCAGTTTCCGTCTAATTCACTTATTTCTATACTTTCTAAATATTCAGTTCCGTTAGCTTTTTTGATAGAGTGTGAAGTTAAAATATTAACACCAAGCCTTTTAAGTTTAGACGCATGAACTTTATATCCGCCTATCTTGTTAGAGGCCTCTATAACACATTTGACATTAACTCCAGCTTGCATTAATTGATAACTCACAATTAATCCAATATTCCCAGAGCCAACCATCACTACATCATGCCCAGGTAACACCCCGTTAACGTTCATTAATGTTTGAACAGCTCCTGCACCATATATTCCTGGAAGATCATTATTAGGAAAAGCAAGTACTTTTTCACTAGCACCTGTTGCAATTATTATAGCTTTTGTTTGAACTTTAATATATTTGTCATTATGTAATAAAGAAATTACTTTATCTTTGTATAAACCAACAACAGTTGTATCAGTCATAACTTCAATCATACTAGGATATTTTAATACATCATCAACTAATATTTTAGCAATGTCTATACCTCGTGTTTTTGCATATTGTTTTTCACTTCCAAAAAACATATGTGTCTGTTTTACTAATTGACCACCAAGTTTAAAATCACGTTCCACTACCAAAGAACTAAGACCTGATTCTGCGGCTAATTTTGCAGCTGATAGTCCAGCAGGCCCACCACCAATTATTACTAGATCTTTATTAATCATATAGATCACCTTTATTGGTTTGAGTTTTAACAACCATTCCTTCTTTTAATAAAGTAACACAAGTTCTAATATTAGGTTTCCCGTCAACTATCATATTGCATGAAGCACAGTTCCCAATTGCACAGTAAAATCCTCTTGGTCTTTTAAGATGGATACTATGACTTAACGTTTTTACTCCTATCGCATGCAATGCAGATGCAATAGTATCTCCTTCATAACCACTTACCTTTTTCCCATCATAAATAAACTCTAATTTGGGTTTTTCTTCAAATGTTAAAATAGGATGTTCTTTAATTCGCATTTCGTCACCTCTGTATCAAATTATTTTCTGTTTTAATTGCTTAGAATTTTAATGTGAAAATCTCCTAAGATTATTATATCATAAAGCGCTTACATTAAAAGAATTTTCAAGAAAAAAATGCATAAAATATGCACTCTATCTTTGATGTACTATTTGTCCGTCAATTATAACCATTTTAGGTCTAGTCATTATATCAAATATAGGCCCATCCCATATAACTATATCTGCGTCTTTCCCTACTTCTAATGATCCAACTCTGTCTTCAATACCATTTATACTAGCAGCTGTAATAGTTAAAGCTTTTAGAGCTTCAAATTCACCTAAACCTTCTTTAATAAATAGAGCAGCTTGAACCAAAGTAGTATCTAAAGTTATCACTGGGTGCGAAGGCCCCGACCACGCGCCGACCTTTATCATTCGCGTTACCGTCGAAGGTTTTGATCCCGAAAGTGGTCAAGGCGGGTCGCGGCGCGCCGCTGAACAAACTGCCGCACTCGCCCTGCTGGCGCAATTGGAGAACACGGCATGACAGGAGAAAACCCCCGGTGTGGTTTTATCGCCGTACTCGGTGCACCCAACGCCGGCAAATCGACCCTGGTCAACCGCTTGGTGGGGGGCAAGGTTTCCATCGTCTCACCCAAGGTGCAAACCACCCGCGCCCGCGTCATGGGCATCGCCGTGCAAGGCGACGCGCAGCTGGTCTTCATCGACACGCCGG
>JAFLJX010000051.1 GCA_022712785.1 Mycoplasmatota bacterium
CTACAATATCTTTCTGCCATTTCCATTGATTTGTGAATGGCTTTTTGTTTGCTTTCTAATACACCAGTAATAGTTACAACAGTAGTTAATGTTTCTAATGTAGTAGGAACAGTTTCTCTTTTAACTCCTACAACATCATATGTTGCAGTTTCAAAAGTAAGTTTCTTCTTAGCTACAATACCTTTAAACGTTGCATGTAAGCAAGAAGCAAATCCTCCTAGGAATAACTCATAAGGTTCAAGTCCATTTCCTCTATAACTAACTTCTGTTTTACCACTTTTGCTTTCTAATAATCCATCCATACCATCATCAAAAGACAGTTTAATTTGATTTGCCATTGATATACCTCCTATTTATTTTCTTCAGTATATCTTATTTTACACTCTTGAATCAATTCAAGTGCATCTATTTTATCATGGAAATCAAATACTTCGACAACTTTGTTTCTTTGTAGGTCTTTATAAGTCTTAAAGAAATGTTTAATTTCTCTTAGAGTATGCTTTTGAACATCTGCTATTTCATTAATATGAGAGAATCTTGGATCTTTATCCATTACGGCAATTAACTTGTGGTCTTTCTCACCGTTATCAATCATATCTAGGTAACCAACAATTCTTGCGTCAACAACACATCCAGGAAATGTTTTAGAACTAGCTAAAACTAAAATATCAAGTGGATCTCCATCAAGAGCTAACGATTCTTCAATGTATCCATATTCCGCAGGATAAGTCATTGGAGTATAAAGAACTCTATCTAATTTAATTCTGTTTTTCACTTTATCAATTTCATATTTGTTTTTTGTCCCCATTGGGATTTCTATTATCGCTTCGTATACTTTTTCCATTATTTACCAACTTTCCTAAACTGTTAATTACTCTATAATAATCTAATAAATATACCAAGATTATCAGTTCCTATTATATTATACCACAGTACATACGATAAAAAACATAGAAAAACAAGCATAAATATGATAAAATTTATATAGCTTTGGAGGTGAATAACATGGGAGAATTATATTTAGAAGAAATTAAAAATCTATTTAGAATTAAAGAAGATACCAATTTTAAAGAAGAGATACTTAAGTATCATGATTATGAAGTAAGTGAATCATTAATAGAAGTTACTTATGAAGATAGATTTAGAGTTTATAATATATTTAATTATGAAGAACTAAGTAACTTTTTTAGTTATATGGATGAAGAAAATGCTTTAACACTTTTTGAAGAAATGAAGTCCAAAGATGTTACTGGTGTTATTCAAGAGTTAGATATTGATGATGCAGTTGATATTATGCAGGCTTTGACTGATGAAAACAGAGAAGAATACTTAAAATTAATGGATAAAGAACACCGTAATAAAATATCTGCTTTATTTGACCATAAAGAAGATACAGCAGGGTCTATAATGACAACTTCATTTATTGAAGTAAACGTTAACGATACCGTTGAACAAGCTATGAAAAAAATGATTGCTCAGGCAGTAGAGGCTGAGACAATTAATGTAATATATATAACTAACAAAGATAAAGAATTAGTTGGAGTTATGTCTTTAAGAGAAATGATTTTAGCTAGAAAAGGACAATTCATTAATGAAGTAATGAATAAAAGAATTGTTAGTGCTTTAACATCAACAGATCAAGAAGATGTTGCTGAAATATTTAAAGACTATGATTTTGCTAGTTTACCTGTGGTTGATGATTCTAATATAATGCTTGGGATAATTACATTTGATGATATTATCGATGTAATCGAAGAAGAAGCGACTGAAGATTATTCTAGATTAGCCGCAATTAGCGATGTTGATTTTGACACTGATACTGAAACAGTATGGATGAGTGCTAAAAAAAGATTACCATGGCTCTTAATTTTGAGTGTACTGGGTTTTGCAACTTCAGCAATTATTGCTCAGTTTGAAGGAACAATAGCCAGTGTGCCTTCAATTGCGCTCTTTATGCCTATGATTCTAGGTATGGCAGGTAATACAGGAACTCAAAGTCTTGCTGTTACTGTTAGAGGGTTGAATAATAATGAATTTGATAATAAAGCTGATATTAGAAAACATCTATTAAGAGAAGTTGGAACAGGTTTATTAAATGGTGTCATTATTGGTATAATACTATTTATTGTTACATATTTGTTCTTACAACTTACAAATAATCCAGATGCTTTGAAAATAACAGAAGTTGTTAGTTTAAGTATTTTAGCTAGTTTAACTGTTGCCACATTATCAGGTGCTTTAATACCAATAGTTATTAACTCATTTAAAATAGATCCAGCTATAGCTAGTGGACCATTTGTTACAATGATTATTGATATTTTAGCTTTAAGTGTGTATTTCACACTGGCAACGATATTAATTATTAATACTCTATAAAAAAGTACTTAAAAAAGACAATGAATCCCGTAGTGGGTGTATAGTATTCACTAATCTAAGTAAAAAACTTTTTAAGAGTAATATAAAAAAAACTAAAAAATATTTAAAATTTAGTTTTTTTATTTTGAATACAAAGGAATATCAAACTGTATATTTAGGGTTACAATAAATCATTTTCTAATTCCTTAAAAGACTTATAGATGTTGAAACCCAGTTTAATGAAAATCAATATCCACAAAACACTAATAATAAAAAAAATGATGATTACTAAATCTGATCTTGGGGCTAGAGATAAATACAAAGCAATTATTGGTATCACTAGCATTCCAATAAAAAAAGGTGTATACGTTTTAAGTTTTCTTTGAATTTCATTATACTTACTATTAAGTTTCTTTTCTGTTTTCATGAACAGCCCCCTTATAATAAAATATATCAAGAATCATATTTATAGTTTAAAAAAGTATTTTTTATAGTTTATCTAGTTCTGATTCAGCGTAATCTCTATCGCCTTTTTCTTTAATGTCACAAAGGGATTTAAGTCCCTTTTCTTTAAACTCATTCATCAATTTAATATTACCAAGGACTTTATGAGCAAATGCGATTGCTTCATAGGCAAAAGAAATATCCCAATCCTTATAATCGTATTTAATACAAATATCTAAATATGCATTGGCATGAAGTAGTGCACTTTCTCCTAGGTTAGATATATTATATACTCTAGAAATTTGCCATTCTCCTCTACCTTTATTTAATTCTGTCCCAGCAAATCCCCAATGATATCTTGAAGCATGTGCTAAATGGATCATCTCTAGTGTTTCTTCTTTTGTTCTTGATTTCATATCAATATAATCCCAAGTCTTATTAAAGGCTTCAATCGCTAGTTTCTTATGTAGTTCTTTCTCCATTACTTAATCTCCTTAGTCATTTTTATATGATCTATATCAGCTTCTTTAAAAATTTCTCCTTCAGGAATATAACCTAAATGAAGATAGAAGTCTTTTACTTGAAGTTGAGCATTTAAAATTAATAAGTCTATTTTGTTTTCTTTTGCATACTCTTCAATCTTATTCATTATTGAAGTAGCGACACCTTTTTTTCTGTACTCTTTTAAAGTAGCAACTCTACCTACCTTGTTTTTATATAACCTTGCTGCACCAATTGGAATATCAACATCATATGCAGTAAATAATATACAAATATCATCAAGTCCATCAAATTCAACCTCATAATCAATTGCTTGTTCTACTACAAACACTTTTCCTCTAACCAGTACATTATCTAATAATTCTTTTTGAG
>JAFLJX010000258.1 GCA_022712785.1 Mycoplasmatota bacterium
AATTTATAGGTTCTTTTTGTATACTTAGAGGGAGCGGTTTAAAAAAAATTGATGGGGAGTATACCGATAATAATAAGCCCATCTTTAATTCTACTAGTCATGAGTTTAGAGTTTTGCTCAACTCCAAGAAGTTTTAAGGAAATAATGGATAAACTGGATTTGAAAGATAGAAAGCATTTTAGAGAAAAATACATTAATCTATTGTTGTTGAATGGGAAATTAGAAATGACTTTACCAGATAAACTAACATCAAAAAATCAAAAATATCTTAAAAGTTACTGATTTTGGTTACCCCACAAGATACCCCACAAGATAAAGATTAACTTCAGCACTATGGCTTCTTTTAGAAAAATCAAAAAGGCATAAAATCATAAAACATTATACACTAATTACACGAGGAGTGACAAGATGGTAGTATATTTAGATTTAAATTTTTTAGGTGACCCCAATCGTAAATTGTTAGTTTCACGATATCCAAATATTGAATTTATAAATGATAAAAGTAGATGTAAGGAAATTGATATATTAGTAACTTTTAATCCAAGCTTTGTTATTGGGAGTGATTTGTCTTTTTACCCAAGACTAAAGTGGATTCAGTATTTTTCTGCGGGGTTTAACGGAGTAGACTTTGAGAGTTTGAAAAAGCGTAATATAATATTTAGTAATGCACAAAACATATTCTCAAAATCAATCGCAGAAGACGTATTCACAAAGATACTTTATTTTAATCGTAATGTTAAACATGATATTGATTCAATGAAAGATAAATCATGGAGACCTGTTTCATATCATCCTGAACTTACAAACTCTAATGTTCTAATACTCGGTGTAGGTTCGATTGGTAAAGAAATAGCCAAAAGACTTAAAGCATTTGAAGCAACAGTAGTAGGATATAGAAGAAATTCAAAACAAGAAGATTACTTTGATAACATAATTACATCTAATAGTGAATTAGAAGTTGCACTAAAGAATGCAGACTACGTAATTCTTGCACTTCCATTAAATGAAAATACACAGTATATGTTTAATAAAACTAAGTTTGATTTAATGAAGAAATCTTCATTATTCATAAACGTTGCTCGTGGTAAAGTAGTAAACCAAGATGATTTATATAACGCTCTAAAGAACAAACAAATAAGAGGTGCAGGATTAGATGTAACTGATCCTGAACCATTACCTAGCAGTGATCCTTTATGGAATCTAGATAATGTGTTTATAACACCACATAATGCATCGTCGTCAATTTATATGAAGGAAAGATTGATGGGATTACTTACCATGAATCTTGATTTGTATATTTCTAACAAACCAATAAAATATAGAATAGTGTAGTTAAAAATAAAGTGTAATATAAAGATGTAAGTACTTGGCTACCAAGTACTTACATCTTTTTCTTGAAATAACTTTGATAGTTGAACTATAATTAGGGTATATATATACGAGAAAGAAGGATAAATATGAAGAAAATCTTATTAATGTTTCTGTTAGTTATTGGATTACTTTTAACAGGATGTGGTTCAACATCAGACGATCCAGGTGATGATAATCCAAAAGATCCAACTGGGGTTACTGATCCACTTGATGGAATTGACGAAGCTTTGGTTTTATTAATGGATGGAGATTTTGAAGGGGAATTTGATGGAAATACTATATCATATTATTTTTATCTACCTGTACATACAGAATTTACATTTTCTTTAGACGCAGATTTTGATAGTTTGATTGTAATAAAAGAGCTATTAACAAGTAATATTGTATTTGAGGGTGATGATTCAATCTTTGGAGATGATGTAAATAGCTTTATTAGTTTGGACGCTGGGGAGTATGTTGTTGAATTAAGTTCGCGTGACGGTGAAAAAGGTTCTTTTAGTATTACTCTTAGTGATGAATCAATATATACATCAATCTATGTTGATGTATTATTAAATGACTCAGTTGAAATGGCTACTATAAAAGGATACTTACTTAAAATTGAAAAAGCTTCTTACTATAGTATTGTTAGTATTGGAGACCTTGATTTAGAAGGTGCATTATCTTCTATTGAAGGTGAATTCTTATCTTACGGAATTAATATTTCTGAAGTAAATAATAATTTTGAGATGATTGCTTATTTAGAAGTAGGGTCATACATCATAGGTGTCGCAGCTCACGATATTGGTGCATCTGGAAGTTATCAGTTGTTAGTTGAAGAAACAACATTAACACACACGACTGTAATTGCTGAAGATACATTTATAAATGACATATTAATCGCAGGTGAAAAAAATACAGTTGAATTTGTCGTAACTACTCCTGGAGAAATTCAAATCTATACAGTTAGTACATTTGATTCTTATGGAACTATTTATGATACTGATGGAGAAGTTGTTGCTTTTAATGATGATGGTGCATATAATAGTGATTTTTATATTGATGTATTTTTAGAGAGTGGAACATATACTATTGAAGTAAAAGGTGTAGATGATTATGAAGCTGGAAGTTATGTTTTAGTTTATGATACAGAAGAAGGAGATTCTTCATCTGAACCAGATGAAGAATATTCTATTGATCTGAATTCAAATGTTACTGGAACACTTGGTGCAGGAGAATTACATTCATATACATTTACAATACCTAGTGATGGTAAAGTTACAGCATATTTAGTAAGTGACTTTGACAGCTATGGAGCTATTGTGAATAGTGATGGCAATGTTGTTGAGTATAATGACGATGCATCGTCCGTAACTTATGATTTTAAGATAGAGAATTATTCAATATCACAAGGAACATATTCTGTATATGTTAAAGGATATGATATATCAGAATATGGTAACTACACACTATATATAACATTTGAAGCAAATGGAGTTGTAACTGAACCAGTTATTGAAGTTTACCCAATTAATTTAAATTCAAATGTTAATGGAACTCTTGGAAGTGGAGATATTATTTCTTATACTTTCACAGTTACTGTGGCTGGTAACTTTACAGCATATATTGAAGGTGAATTTGAAAGCCTTGGATATCTTAAAAATAGTATTGGGATGCCAATAATGGTCGGGATACCTCAATACGGAAGTAATGATTTTAGAATACAGGATTTTGCATTAACTGCAGGAACATATTCTTTTGATATTGTTGGATTTGATCCATTAGAATATGGTGATTTTACATTGTATGTAGAGTTTGAAGAAAATGGATCATTAGTTACAGATATAATTCCAAATCAATTAGTTGAAGGTAATTTATCAAGTAACGGAATTGACATTTATTCATTTACAATAGAACGTGGAGGATATATTCATTCTAATTTAGAAAGTACATATGACACTCAAGGGACTTTATCTGATGTTTATGGTGTTATCTTACTTGAAGATGATGATAGTGGAGATGGATTTAATTTTGAATTAAGTGGAGTATATTTAGACCCTGGTTATTATGAAATAAGTATTAATGGATTCTCTAGTGAAGACTACGGAAATTATGTTTTAAGTTTAGACATTATTTATGGGAACCTTGTAAATGCAATACCATTAGAATTACCATCTGATACTGAAAGTACTTTAGATTCAGATGACTATGACTGGTATAAGATAGAAATACTTGAAACAGGTTATATAACAGCTTATTTAGTTTCTTCATTAGATACTTATGGATACCTGGTAGATGAAGATGGTGGATATATAGATTCAAATGATGATGATTATGATGATATCAATTTTTATATTACCGCTTATTTAGAACCTGGAACATATTATATAGTTGTATGTGGATATGATGACAGTACAGCTGGTGATTATTCATTACACGTAGGATTCTCAATAGAAAATCCTGAATAATAGTTTAAATGTAGAAATATAAAAAATATAAAACAAAAACCCAATTCAATTTTTATTGAATTGGGTTTTTTGTATGAAATTAGAAAATCTTCAAAACGTTGAATAAATAGTATTGTAAATCTATAAACTATATATGTTATAATAAATGAAATATTCAAAGCTGAATGTGGATAGGAGTGATAAGATGAATAAATATTTTATAAATGGTATAAAAGAATCATACCCAATAGTACTTGGATATATTCCTATAGGACTTGCATTCGGAGTTTTAGCACGTAGTACGGGTATTTCGCCACTGGGTGTATTATTGATTTCTTTAATATTGTTTGCCGGATCTGCTCAGTTTATAATAGTTTCAATGCTAGCAAGTCTTGCTAGCGGTGTTTCAATTGTCTTTACTATTTTTATTGTTAACTTCAGACATTTCCTAATGAGTTCAGCTTATTCAAAATACTTTAAAGATGATAAAACATCTTCATTAGCTTTTTTATCATACTTTATAACAGATGAATCATTTGCTATTGGGATAAACAAAGCAAAGTATGAAAATGAAGAATTTAATAAAAGTTATTTACTAGGAGTTGAGCTATCTGGATATTTTACTTGGGCTATCTTTACCACTATTGGCGCAATTGTTGGTAGTTTTATAACTGATTTTGAGGCTCTAGGATTAGACTTTGCACTACCAGCAATGTTTATTGGTCTTTTAGCACTTTTAATAAAAACAAAAAAAGATTTAATAGTATGCATCTTAGCAGGAGTCCTAACTCTTTTATTGAGTATGACTTTCTTAGAAAGCTTCGCAGTAATAATAGGTTCTGTTATTGCTTCTATAGTTTTAGTAGGAGGTCATGATGATAAATTACATGAGTGATTCTACATTTATACTAATATTAATATTTACTATGATAGTTACATATATACCAAGAATGTTACCACTTGTTATTTTAAGTAAAACTAAACTACCACCTAGGGTGGAAAGATTCTTAGATTATATTCCTATCGCAATATTAGGATCAATTCTCTTACCCACACTGATTTATAAAGAAGAACAAATCAATATATCATTTGACAATGAAATATTGATTGCAGGTATAATAACTGTTATTGTAGCTAAGTTTGTTAAACGAGTAGACGTTATAGTTATAACTGGTATATTAGTTACAATTATATTAAGAATAATTATGAAATAAAAAAAGAAATCTCAACTGAGATTTCTTTTAAATTTAAAACAATTATTTTCTTTCTTTAATAGAGAATGCAATTACCAAACCAATTGCTCCAGCAATTGCTGAAACTATAAATGTATTTGTATAACTACCTACAAACATTTTAATGAATATTCCAGATAAAGCAGCTAATCCATATGCTTGATAAACTATTCCGTAATTTGATCCATATTTATATGAACCAAATTGTTGATTTGTAAATGTTGGGAATAAAGCTAAGAATCCACCGTATCCTACAGCGATACCAATGATACCAATATAGAATAAGAATGTAACATCAGCAAATAGAGCTATTGTAAGTAATGAAAGAATAGTTATAACAAAGACACCTTTTAAAATATTCAATGTACCAAATTTGTCTGATAAATATCCTGATAATAATCTACTACTTGCATTTGATATAGCTAGTATTGATACTAACGATGCAGCAGCAGCAACTGTAAGACTTGCATCTAACCCAATGTTCTTCGCAGCTCCTAAAACTAGTAGACCTGGAATTACAGCTAACCAGTACATAAGCCATACTTTTTTAAACTTAGTAGTTTTTATCATTTCTTTTGTTGTATAGTCATTATCAGTTTTAATCATAACTGTTTTTTCATAACCCTTAGGTAATGAAACAAACATTGCTCCAAATATGATTATAATCATTGATAGTATTCCTAAATACATAAAAGATCCAGAAACATCATTATTTTTTAGAAGTAATCCAATTACTTCTTTAAATAAAATACTTCCTCCACCGAATATAGCAACACTTAATCCAGTTATAGTTCCTTTGTTATTTGGGAACCATTTTATTAAAGTAGATAAAGGACAAACGTATACGAAACCAACACCTGCTCCTGAGATTACTCCATATGTTAAGTAAAGCATTATAGGAGTAGTTGCGAAAGATGAAAGCATTAATCCTCCACCATATAGTATTCCACCAATAATTAAAGTAATTTTTGGTCCTTTTTTATCAACAAGTCTCCCTGATAATATAGTACTAAATGCGAAAACAAATTGTGCAATTGAATATGTAATTATTACTTCATTGTCACTCCATGACATTTCATCAATAATTGCTGTACTGAATATGCTCCAAGCATATAACCCAGCAATTGTTAGTTGTGCAAGTAATGCACCAAACAGTACGGTATATTTATTTCTAATCATTTTTTCAAGCTCCTCGTAGTATTTTATTTATGTACATAAAAAGGGCAGAATTTTTAAGCCCTTTAAGTATTATAGCACAAATCATTTATATAAACAGAGTTTATTACTTATGTAATTATAAAAATGTTAAGAAAGATATAATTGTGATAAATAATTTGATATAATGATAGAGATAAATAAATGGAGGTATAAATATGGAATTATTACATTATGACGAAAACAAAATAAAAAAATTAAATAAATTTATGAAAGAATTAATTGTTGGTAGTGATAAATATACAAAGAAAGAAATATATGATAAATATGCAGATACTATAAATGATGTAACCCCATTAGATATATTTTACTTAGATATGTACAAACAAAACACATCATATTCAATAGATGAAATAAAAGAAGAAGCGAATAGATTTGTGAATGTTTTTTATCATGGATTGGTTAAAGTAAAAAAAGAAGATTACGATCATATTTTCTTTAAAAGTTTACTTAAAGAAAATAGATCGATTGAAAGACATTTAAATTCATTAAAAGTATACTATAAAAGAAATGAAGTGGAAGCTCATAAATCTGAGTTAATAAAAGGATTTGAAGTGTGTCTTCAGTTTGAAAAGAAGTTTATCAAAAAAGAAAATATTTTATTTCCTCATTTAGAAAAAGTTTTGCCTTCAACTAAACCCCTTGAGGTTATGTGGAGTCTCCATGATGATGCTCGTAAATTAGTTAAAGATATATTATTTGAATTAAAAAAAGAAGTCTTTGATGAAAAAGAATTCTTAATACTTATGGGTGAATATTATTATTTAATTTTGGGATTAAATATTAAAGATGAGTTAATACTATTACCAGTTTCTGATATGACGCTTAGTAATGATGTATTAAATGAAATATATTCTGAAAGTTTTGAATATGGTTATGCTTTAACTGATATCATCCCAGATTCTAAATATTTTAAAGAAGTAAAAGAAACTGTTTTTGAAGGTTCATTTAAAACTAAAACTGGTTCATTAAGTTTTAAAGAAATAGACTTACTGTTTAATGTTCTACCTCTTGATATAACTTTTGTAGATAAAAACAACAGAGTAAAATATTTTAATGATAGACCAGAAAGACATTTTCCAAGAAATCCTTCTGTTATTGGTAGACTAGTTAAACACTGCCATCCTCCTAAAAGTGTACAAGTAGTAGAAGATATTGTAGAAGCTTTTAAAAACGGGACTAAAGATTTCGCAGATTTTTGGATTACTTTTAAAGGTTCTACGTTATATATTACATACTATGCAGTAAGAGATAACGATAATAACTATATAGGAGTTCTTGAGGTGTCTCAAGACATCACATATATAAAAACCTTAGAAGGTAGTAAAAAATTGCTTGATTGGGATAAATAATAAAACTTATTAGTTTGTTTACATTCTTTCCCTTTTTGTTATAATATATACAGGATAAATATATATTATCTATATTGATAAAATACTATATATATATGGAGGCTTATTATGAAATTAATTACCAAATTATCAATTGTGGCCAGTCTTGGTCTTATAATAATAATTGCTTTAAGTGGTTGTAATAAAAAAGGAGATGCACCAGTTGTAGTTAGTAGTAATGAAATAACAATTGCTGTAGGTGGAGTTGAGCCTGACTGGACAACTTTAGTAATTATCGAAGATGATATTGATGAAGAAATAATAATTGATTCATCAATGATTGATGTGTCTAATGTAGATTTAGAAGTTCTTGGAGTATATACAGCTATATACACGATAACTGATTCAGATGGTAATAAAACTGTTTTTGAACTCACAGTTAACGTTGTTGATAAAACAACTCCTTTAGTTGATTTAAGAGGAGAGTCTTTTATTTATTTAACTGTTGGAGAAGACTATGAAGAACAAGGAGTTATAATGTATGATAATTATGATTCGGATTTAACATTTGATGTTGAAGGAACAGTGGACGTTGATAATGCGGGAGAATATTTCTTAAATTATACAGTAACTGATTCTTCAGGTAATACTTCAATAAAACTAACAAGGTTGGTTATTGTTGAAAATTTTAAACAAATGGTTTCAAATAAGGATGATGTATATTTCTCTATTGGTAATTTTGAAATTACTAAAGAAGATTTATATTATGAAATGATTGATCCTAGTGGATTATATTTATTACTTAATTATGTAGATTCAATAATATTGAGTGATGATGTAAATGAAGTAACTAGTGCTGAGTTAATTGATGAGTTAAATAGATTAACTTTTAATACAACCGATATCAATAAAATTAATAGGCTAGACCCTGTAGCTTATAAAAACAGTATAGATATATTTAATAGCACTTTATTAGAATTAGGATATAATCCTCTAAATGAAGATGAAGTTAATGAATATTTGTCATTAAATATAGCTAAAAGAAATTCATTTTTATCTAAATATGTGAACGATCTACTAGATTCTGATTTCTACGCAAGTAGTATTACAGTAGAAAATTATTATAAAGACACTGTTAAAGGTGATGTTTGTGCTTTAGAATTAAGATTTAATAGTGAAACTGAAGTAAAAAATGTGTTTAACCATTTTAATTTAGTGCCTGACTATAATGAAGGTTTTGGATTATATTATGGTGAAACACCAATTGAAGAAGTAGAAAACTTTAGTACGATAAATACAACACAATTAAGCAACGAAGAAACTTTCAGTTACTTCGTTAAAATGTATAATTATTTAAATCCAGGTAGTCCTCAGTTATCGGAGGATATCAGTAAAGAAGATTTATGTATTAGCTATCCTGAATTAACTAGTTATAAATATAGTGACATATTAGATGAATTTGGTGATAACCAAGTTTATATGAATTATGTTGATTACATTTTTGAAGATTTAAACATACTTTATGATATTTATTCGTATGAGTCATTAACTTTTGGGCATAACGAAATGTTTGTTTATAAAATATCAGAAAATGAAGAAAACGGATATGATGATCTATCAACTTTGGAAAAAGACGCACTTGAGTTAGAGTATATGTCACAAAGAATATTAGAAAGTGAAACCTTGATTGAAGACTACATGATATCATTAAGAGTAGAAAATGAGTTTAACATAGTTGAACAATTTTTAGGAGCTCTATATCAATCACAATATTTACAAAATATGGATACATATAAAGACCCTATTGTTATGGCAACACTTGGTGAAATTGAAATATCTGTGGATACATTTTATGAATACGTTGAAGATAGATTAGGATATAGATACACTATATATTTAAAAGGAATAAACAATTTATTAAATAACGGTGTTTATGAAGAACTTTATGGTGATAACTTTGATGTTTTAACAAACGAATCTGAAGAGATAGTTGGGTATAGAGCTCAACTACAACAAATAAAAGATTACTTTGAATTAGAAAGATATGAATCTTACGGATATAGTTCATTTGTATATACGTGGAGTGAATTTATGTTTTTATCTCTTAATTCAATAAATGAAACTGAAGCATTAAATAATCTTTTAATCTTTCAAACATTAACTGATCCTTATACAATGAGTGATTTTGATTTTGATGTTGTATCAGTTTATATTCAAAATCAATATGATAATTTCTTTGATTTGAATGTTGAACATTTATTATTATATGTTGATTTTAATAATGACTTTGTACCTGACAATTATTTAGAATATATTGAAGGATTAGATGAAACAGAAATTCTAGAATTTAATAGTTTAATATCATCTTTTGATTCTCTAGTAAGAACGAAATATGATTCAGGAAAATCATTAGAAGATATCGTTGATGAATTTAATAATGGATTATTAAATGACGAATCAAATGATTGGGTTATATATAGAGAATATGGATTCAAATTATTAACCGAAGATTTAACTATGGACGAGGAATCACTAAATGTATATAATACAACTAATTATGATAGTGCATTTAGAGAATCATTAAAAAGAATATATGATGAATATTCAATATTACCGGAACCTGGGTTATCATATTTAGATCCGAGTTTTACTAATTCAGCATTTGGAATGCATATTATACTTGCCTCAAAAGGTGATAACTTTGAACAACCTTCAGCCTATTTTGATCAGTCAAGTAGTGATGTGACTTATTCTGAGGGGTCTAACAATCTATTTGACTTACCAACTCAAGAGCAGTTATCACTTTATAAAACAATAATAATAAATGAACTTACAGAAACTGAAAGTGACATTTCTTTACCTGATTCAGTAGTTGAAGCAATAGAGTATTATTATAATTCTGTGTTTGCGAATCCAGTATATGTTAATACGTTTTTGATAGAAGCAGCACAAGACATAGTAAATGGAGATTCAATGTTTACAATTAGTAATGTAGAAAACATGGCAAAAGTATTAGAACTTTATGAATCATTATTAGAAAGTATTAACAATTAAGAGTAGTTAATAAAAATTCAACTGTAAAAAGAACAATAAAATA